>JBGPSX010000001.1:0-39439 GCA_041490325.1 Bryobacteraceae bacterium
GTGGACACGATTGCCACAGGTGTGGCCCCGATTGCACTAGTGGTCGCGATTCAGACCTCTGGAATTTCTAAGGCGGTCCTCGAGAAGGTGCGCAAGGTCGGAGCGATGATCCAGCCTCTCATCACGGGCGAGCGCGGGTGTTCGGCGGTTGTCTCGTTCTGTGAGCGCGTGGACTGGCTCCAAGATTGTACAAACAACGAGGACGCGCTGATTCACGCCTTTGCACAGGTGCGTCCCGGTGAGGACAAGAGCGGACGAATGCTGGACGCCGTCCACGCGTCCATCGAAAAGCTGCGGGAGCATCCCAACTCGCGCCGGGTTCTGCTGTTGATTTCCGAATCGCGGGACCGCGGCAGCGAGACGGCGCTCGAGCCTGTTGTTATGGCCTCGCAAGCCGCGGGCGTGACCGTGTACGCCGCCACTTATTCGGCCTTCAAAACCGCGTTCACTACGAAGACGCGGGAGACAAAGATGCCGACAGTTCCGAAGACACCCAGCGAACAGACCGGCACGATGGACGGCGGCCCGTCTCATTGTGGTCCCGCTGGCTGCCCCAATCCTCAGATGCCTTCGGTGGACCAGCGCGGCGATCTGCTGGCCGGCATCGGAGAACTCATCCGGCTCGGGAAGACCAACGACACTGAGGTGCTCACCAAGGGCACCGGCGGCACAACTCTTCCGTTCACGAGGCTGAAAGGGCTTGAGGCGGCCATTCAAAAACTCAGTTCAGAACTCCACTCTCAGTACCTGCTGAGCTTCACGCCGGAGGACTACACGGCCGGATATCACAATCTCGAAGTACGGGCCGGCGCCGGTGATTATCGCGTCCGTGCGCGCCCCGGTTATTGGTCGACGCAGGCGCCCGGCCGGTAGTTGCAAAGCCGGCGCGCGGGCGCACCACCGATTCGCTATACTGGCGGGCGTCTTTGTCCGACCCTCAGACCAACACAGAATCCACGGGATTAGTCCGCGGGATCGGGCTGCTCCAGGCCACTGCGCTCAACATGAGCAACATGGTCGGGATCGGGCCGTTCATCACCATCCCGCTCATCATCGCGTCGATGGGTGGACCGCAGTGCATGCTGGGATGGGTGCTGGGTGCGGTGCTTGCGCTGTGCGACGGGCTGGTGTGGAGCGAGCTCGCGGCGGCGATGCCGGGCACTGGCGGCACATATCTTTACCTGCGCGAAGCGTTTCGCAAAACCGGCGCCGGTGGCATTCTGCCGTTTCTGTTTATCTGGCAATTCATCTTCAGCGGACCGCTCGAGATCGCCTCAGGGTTCATCGGATTTGCGCAGTATGTCGGATATTTCTGGCGCGATATGGGGCCGTGGGGGACGCGGCTGGTCAGCGTGGCGGTCGGCGGTCTCGTGATGACGCTGCTGTACCGGCGCATCACCGCGGTGGGTCGCTTGACGGTGGTGCTCTGGGCTGGAATGCTGGTCACCGTAGTGTGGATTGTCGCCAGTGGTCTCGCTAATTTCAACGCGAAAGTGGTTTTTGATTTTCCTCCCAACGCCTTCACCTTTTCGACCGGCTTCGTCATGGGTTTGGGCTCCGCGATGCTGATCGCGATGTACGACTTTCTGGGCTACTACGATATTTGCTATGTCGGTGGTGAAGTGCGTCAACCGGAGCGCGTGATCCCGCGATCGATCATCTACTCTGTGCTGGCCGTGGCGGGCATTTATTCGCTGACGAATCTGAGCCTTATCGCGGTGGTACCGTGGCGCGAAGCCATGCACTCGAAGTTCATCGCTTCCGAGTTCATCGAGAAACTCTACGGGACGCGCGCGGCGTCGGTAGTCACGGTATTTGTTTTGTGGACCGCGTTCGCTTCGGTGTTTGCGCTATTGCTCGGCTACAGCCGCATTCCGTACGCCGCGGCCATTAACGGACATTTCTTCAAGGTCTTCGCGAAGCTTCATCCATCCGGTCGATTTCCGCATGTTTCGCTATTGGTGATGGGAGTGCTGTCGATCATCGGCAGCTTCTGGACGCTCGACGCGGTCATTTCGGCGCTGCTGACGTCGCGGATTCTGATTCAGTTCATCGGGCAAATTGTTGCGCTCGACTATTTGCGCCGGCATCGATCCGAAATCCAGCGGCCGTTCCGGATGTGGTTGTATCCTATCCCGAGCGTGATCGCGTTCATCGGTTGGACTTATATCTTCGTCACGTCGGGTTGGACCTACGTCGGCTTCGGTTTGTTGACACTGGTTGCGGGCGTGCTGGTGTATTGGTTTTCGGCGAGACGCTTTGAGGTGGGCACGGCATGATCGCTATTCGCCTATTGACTGGGCTGGTGGGGCTGATTGTGGTCGGTGAAGCCGGCGTGCGCGTGGGGAGCTTTGAACAGGAGGTGAGCCGGTTCTACACGATCGCGGACGGGCTGCCTTCGAATGATGTCGCCTCGGTGGCTGTGGTGAATAGCGTGCTCTTCGTGAAGACTGCGTCGGGAGCCGCCAAGTTTTCGCAGGGCAAGTGGGTTTCAGACCCCGCGCTTGGAGTGAAGTTTTCTGAGGCGAGGCCGGTCCGAGATTCGCGAGGTAGAACGTGGTCCGTGCTTCCGGGAGCGGTGGAGTGCCGCGAAGGCCAGCGCGTGAAAGTGTACACGCCGGCCGATGGATTGCCATACGGCGATTTCACTTCGCTTGCAGCGGGTGAAGATGGTGCGGTCTGGTTTGGCACGCACAAAGGCGCGATTCGCTACGACGGCGCGACTTGGGAGTATCGGCAAGGCCTCCGCTGGCTGCCGGACGACGATGTGCGCGCTGTCGCTGTCGAGCGCAACGGTAATGTCTGGTTCGCGACAAAGAAAGGCGTGGGACTCATCGCGCGCCGTCTGACTACGCTGGCCGAGAAGGCGAAGTTCTTCGAGGATGAGATCGACCTGCGGCACCGGCGAACAGACTACGGGTACGTGCTGTCCGTCCGGCTGAAACGTGCGGGCGACAAGAGCGAATGGGTCCAGCACGACGCCGATAACGACGGATTATGGACGGCTATGTACGGGGCGGGGGAGTGCTACGCTTACGCCGTCAACAAGAGCGATCTGGCGAAGCAGCGAGCCAGGTCTGCATTCGAAGCGCTCTGGTTCTTGCGGGAAGTGGCGCAAGGCGGGGAGCATCCGGCGCCGCCTGGATTTGTCGCGCGAACGGTGCTTCCCGCAAGTGGCCCGGATCCCAATCGCGCGGACGGCCGCGCGCGGGACCAGCAGAAGCGCGACAAAGAAGATCACCTGTGGAAGGTGATCGAGCCGCGCTGGCCCCGGAGCGCGGATGGGAAATGGTATTGGAAATCGGACACAAGCTCGGATGAGCTGGACGGTCACTTTTTCTTCTATGCGTTGTATTACGATCTGGTGGCGTCGACTCCAGACGAGAGGCGGCGCGTACAGGAGCAAGTAAGCGCGATCGCGAACCATCTAGTCGATCACAACTTTCAGCTTATCGATCACGACAGCAAACCAACGCGCTGGGGCGTTTTCAATCCTGAGAGTTTGAACCACGATCCGAACTGGTGGCCGGAGCGCAGCCTCAACTCGCTCTCCATACTGTCCTACCTGGCGGTTGCCGAGCACATCACCGGCGACAGTAAGTATCGCGACGCCGCGCGCAGGTTGATCGATCGGCACGCCTATGACACCAATGTGCTCATAGCGAAGACGAATGCCGGACCGGGATCGGGAAATCAATCGGACGATGAGATGGCGTTCATGGACTTCTACAACTTGATCCATTACGAAACGGATGCGGTGCTTCAGAGCAAGTATGCGCTCTCTTTCTCCAATTACTGGACCATGGAGCGGCCTGAGCTGAATCCGTTGTTCAACTTTATGTATGCGGGCATGAATACCGGCAAACAGTTTTCGGATGCGTTCGGCGCTCGGGATCTCTCGCCGAAAGGCGAATGGCTGGGGGAGTCTATCGACACGCTGCGGCGTTATCCACTCGACCGCGTGAACTGGCGAATGACGAACAGCCATCGCAAGGACATTCGTCCATTGCGGCGCTCGGCGAGGGAAGATGGAACCGAAGGGCTGGGTTTTCGAAATAACGGCAAAGTGCTGCCGATCGACGAGCGGTTCGTCGATCAGTGGAATCATGATCCGTGGCGGCTGGACCAAGGCGGCGATGGCACGGAACTGGCGGACGGCGCCTCGTTTCTTCTGCCATACTACATGGGTCTGTACCACAAATTCATAGAAGAATGATGCCATTCCGAATTTGCATTCCGGCATTGCTGCTGCTGATTTCAGCGGCTGGACTTGGCGCGCAACAACTGCAACTCGAGAAATTGGAAAAGAAGACAATTCTGTTGTTCACGCCGCATCCGGACGACGATACGTTTTGCTGCGCCGGCACGCTGGCCTTGCTGGCGAAACGCGGGAACAACATCCACATTGTCATCTACACCAATGATGACAAGGGTTCCAACGATCTCGAGATGACCAGCGAGCGTCTGGCGCGTATTCGTAAGCATGAGGAAGAAGAGGCGTGCAAGATCCTCGGGATTCCGGCGCAAAATATTCACTGGCTGCAATTTCACGACGGGATGCTGGAGTACGCGAATCCGAGGGACCTGGTTGAGCAAGTGACCAAGATCATTCGAACCTACCGGCCCGATGCGGTTCTGTCCATCGATCCGGGTTCCGAGAATGTTCGGTGGCACAAAACGGACCATCGCATGGCCGCGAACAATACTATCGATGCGATTCGTGCAGCCGAGTGGCATCTGTATTTCCCGAATCAACGCCTGCACGATGGTCTGGAGCCTTGGAAAGTTCCGATCGAAGCCTATTTCTACGTCACGGCCAAGGACGCCAACTACTGGGTGAACATCGACGATGTTGTGGAGCTGAAGCTTCGTGCGGCGGCGGCGCACGTGAGCCAGTTTGAGCCTGCTATCGACAAGTATCGTCCGGATTGGGATCCGAAAGATCTGGAAGTTTTGAAGACCGGGCTGCGAGCGAGGGCGACCAAGAAAGACGGCCACTACGTTGAGGCGTTTCGCATTGCGAGCGGCTTCAACCAGCAGTGACGGCGCGCTATGAGTGAACTGGCGATCCTGGGTGGCACACCTCTGCGACGCCGGCCCTTTGCTCCCTGGCCGCAGTATCTCGCTTCGGACTCACGACGCCTGCAGCAGGTGCTCGAGAGCCGTCACTGGGGTGGGTATCCGCTGCCGAGCCGTTACGCCGGCGAGTTCGCGGAACGATTCGCTGCTATGCACGGCGCGCGATACGGGCTCTGCCTGGCGAACGGCACCATCGCGCTGGTAGCGGCGCTGCAGGCCGCGGGCATTCGCTTCGGCGACGAGGTGATTGTGCCTGCGTACACATGGGATGGCACTGCTACCGCCGTACTGTTCGCGGGCGGCGTGCCGGTGTTCGCGGATGTCGATCCGGATACCTATTGCCTCGACGTAGAATCGGCACGACGCGCCATTACGCCACGCACTCGTGCAATTCTCCCGGTCCATCTGGCGATGCGGTTCGCTGAAATGGACGGGCTTCTTGCGTTGGCGCAGGAACAAAATCTGAAGGTCATCGAGGATTGCGCACACGCGCACGGCGGCCAGTATCGAGGCAAGGGCGCCGGGGCGATGGGCGACCTGGGATGCTTCAGTTTCCAGGAAAGCAAGCTCATGACGGCGGGTGAAGGCGGAATCGTGATCACCTCCAGCCTGCAATACTTCGAGCACTTGCAGTCGCAGGTAAACTGCGGGCGCGCCAGCATGAGCGACGAATACAAGCAGCGTGTGCTGGGGTCGAATTACCGGATGACGGAGTTGCAGGCGGCGCTGTTGATTGGCCAGCTTGAGATGCTGCCGGAATTGGCGGCGAAGCGCGCACGAGCTTCCGCACGATTGAGCGCCGCGCTGGGTGGAATCGAGGGCGTTCGCCCGCTCGCGCAGCAAGCTGCGATCACCCGCGAGGCGATCTACTGTTACATATTCCAATATCGGCCTGAGCGGCGCCAGGTGGGCCGCGATCTGTTCGTCGCCGCGCTCGACGCCGAAGGAATCCCCTGCGACGGGCGCTTCTACGAGCCCGTGTATCGCAGCGATTTGTTCTACGCAACGCCGGAAAACTGCCCGCAGCTTTGCATCGATCGCGAGCAACCGGTTGACTACACGAGCGTCCGCTGTCCGGTTTCCGAGCGAGCGGCATATGAGGAAGCGGTATGGCTACCTCAGTTTCTACTGATCGGCGACGACCAGGATGTCGACGAGATCGCGGCAGGCGTGGCGAAAGTGATCGATCATTTGGATGAACTGGCGAATGCCGATCCGGCGCTCGCGGGCGTGAAAGCAATGAGCCGCGCCGAGCGCCCAAAGCACGATCGCGCCAAGAATTACTGAGATGAGGATTACGAAATGAAAAAGCTTCTATTGCTGCTGGTTAGCGCGACCGTTCTGCTGGCGCAAGGCAACAAGATTCGCGTCATCGCGTTCGGCGCGCATCCGGACGATTGCGACATTCGTTCGGCCGGCGCCGCCGCTCTTTTTGCCAAAGAAGGCCACATCGTGAAATTCGTTTCCGTCACCAACGGCGATGCCGGGCATCAGTCGATCGGGGGCGAGTTGTTAGCTAAGCGCCGGGCCGCCGAAGCCAAGGAATCGGCGCGCCGGCTGGGCATCGAGTATGAAGTGCTGAACAACCACGACGGCCAATTGCTGCCTACGCTGGATGTCCGGATGGAGATTATCCGGCAGATCCGCCGCTGGAACGCGGACGTCGTGCTGGCGCCGCGGCCGAACGATTATCATCCGGATCATCGTTACACCGGCGTATTGGTGCAAGATGCCGCTTACATGGTCGTCGTGCCGGACCTGGCGCCCGAAGTCCCTGCGCTTCGTAAGAATCCGGTTTTTCTTTATTACGAAGATAACTTCCAGCGTCCGAATCCGTTCCGGCCTGATATCGCGGTCGCGCTGGACGACGTCATCGACAAGAAAATCGATGCGCTGGATTCGCATGTCTCACAATTCTACGAATGGCTACCGTGGGTGGATGGAAGGCTGGAGGAAGTGCCGAAGGATCCGGTGGAGCGCAAGACGTGGTTGAAGCGCACGCGCGGCGATCGCGTGATTCGGTCCAATGTTCGCGAGTCGCTGATCAAATGGTACGGTGCGAGCAAGGGCAATGCGACAAAATACTACGAGGCCTTCGAGATCTGCGAGTACGGAGCACAGCCCGACGAAGCGCGGATCCGCCAGCTATTCCCGATGCTGCATTGATTGTTATTTGATCTTCAGATCTGAGAAATAGCCGTCGGTATCCAGACCGATCCACAGGGCGATTTGGCCGCGGCTCTTCCCCAGTCTTAGATCGTTCACGATCAGGCAGGGCTGTACGGCGTCATGGACGTAGAGGCGCGCTTGAGTTCCGGAAACGACGATTTTGATCGGTGTCCAAACGCCCGGTTCCAGGTCGACATAGGACTCATAAACACCTGGCGTCTCGTTTCTCAATCGCTGCCAGGGAAAGTCCGGATGTGAGATGTACTGGGTGGAGTGATTGCGCCGGAGTTGGTCGCCGGCGCGGCCGTTGGTCGGACGCAGATAAAAGCATTCGAAACGGGATGCATGGGGTTGGCTACGAAAAGCGATGCCAATGAATCCACGAGCTCCCTCCGAGGCGCCACTTTTCGGAGCGCCCGCGACCATGGCCTCAATCGTGCCGTCCTCGAAGTCCGACCCGGCGAGGATCGCGATGGCCTCCCCTCCTCCGGGTGTTCCGCTCCTCGCAGCGTCCGGAGAATCCGTCAGCCGCACCGCACGGCGGCCGCGATATTCGCTGACCTCCGCCTTTACATTGCGCAATTCGAGGCCCTCCAATGATCGCAACGGAAACTCGCGGGCGTTCTGAGCGCAGACGCTGAGTCCAGAGCAAGCCAATAGCGCCAACAAGCGAGCGCTACTCACGTTCCATGTGGGTGTCATGTATCAGATTGACGGATGAAGTGATGATTTGTTCCGTCAATCGACGAGTATTTGTGCATCCCGTGGAGTGGCGCAGGCATCCATAGGTTCTCAGGGAGGGTGCATGGAGTGATCGTCATTCTTTTTCGATCCAAGCTGACGGCGGCGGCCGGAGAAGACTATGCGCAGTGGTCGGCGGAGATGGATAGCCTGATTCGAGAGAACCCGGGTTTCGTCGCCGTAAAAAGCTTTCGAGCGGACGATGGCGAGAGGCTCACAGTGGTGTGGTTCAGCGATGCTGATTCGCTGCGCGCTTGGGCGACGCATCCCCGGCACCTCGAAGCGCAACGCCTGGGGCGGACGAAATGGTACGAGTACTACAACATGGATGTCGCGGACATAACGCGAACGAGCGAGTTCACGCGAGCGTAACAGAATACCGTCGCGCTGCGGCGCATCCTTCCGAATGGACTGGTAACCTCGGTAGGGTGGACGTGGATGCGATCAGAGGCCGCTCTCGAAGAACTATATAGAAAACGCGCTTCACGCCGCTGGTACGATCGCTTCGTTCGACTGGTACAACCGCCGGCTCCGTTCATCATGAACCCAGCCGAACCCAAGGATTTCCCTTTGGGCCGGTGGAATCTCTACATCGGCGGCGCGGGGCGCACGGTGGATGGATATGTCAATCTGGACCTGTTCGCGGTGCCCGGCGTGGATGTCGCCGCGGACGCGGAGCATCTGCCTTTTCCGGCCGACATGTTTCAGCGGGCGGAGTGTGACGCGGTCTTGGAACACGTTCGCGATCCCGCACAGGTGATGTCCGAGATCCGTCGCGTGTTGTCGCCCGGCGGGTACCTTCATATCGTCGTACCGTTCTGCCACCCGTTTCACGAATATCCGAAAGACTATCGAAGGTTTACTCCGGATGGCCTGAAGGAGTTGGCCTGGTCATGGGAGGTTGTGGCCGAGGGATGGCGGACGGGTCCGACGGCGACTCTGCTCGTTTTTGTTGTCGAATATGTGAAACTACTGCTTCCGTTTCGAGCTTGGCGAGCCGTCACGCATGTGGTCTTGGGCTGGTTGCTCTTTCCGTTTCGATATTTGGATCTTCTACTGTTTCGATCCACTGGAGTTCAACGCATCGGCAACCATTGCTATCTCTGGTTGCGAAAGCCTTCAGGCTAACGGTTCAGGCGACTGATATTCGAAAAAGCCGACTCGCCCGAGTCGTTGATCGCACGTACGCGGTACGTCACCAAACCGCTCCGAGGCGCCGCGGTGTCAGTGTATTGGGATCCGGCGGCAGGTGTGGCAATCCGCTCCCATCGGCCTTCGTTTCCGATGCGCCGTTCGATCGCGACCTTGGAAGGATTGCCGTCATGCATCTCCCAATGCAGCGATACGCCGGCGCTCGAAGCCTGAGTCGTGAGTCCGCTGGGCGCCTCGGGAAGGATCGGCCAATCGAAGTAACTCGCATCGGCAATAGCCAGGATGCTGTCGCGAACCGGTAGCGCCTCCAGCGTATCGGCGACGCCGCGCTTCCAGTCCAGCCCCGAGATTTCGCCGGACACGACGTCGATCAGCACTGGGTCGCGAATTCCGGTGTTCTTCAGTTTGAATGTCACCGTCAGCGGTGGAAATGCGCCGCCTGGGACGCTGTGAGCCGCGGCCCAATAGGCGACGATCGCTTTTCCGTTCTTATTGCGAAAACCGTAGCGCAGGAGCGGCGCGCGGCCCTGCCGTCGCAGGTTTGGAATATCCGATGCCTCTATCGTGATCTTCGGGTCGAGCTTCGTGTCGGAGAACAAGGCGTTGGTATTCTGCAGGGCGAAGAAAACTGGCCGCGGCGCGAAATCGTCCGGAAGATTCCGCCGGCCGTGAATGAATCCGAAGTCGTCGTACTCATTGCCGTCGACACCCGCTGCCAGGAGCCATACAAATGTCTTCACGCCAGCCGCGAGATTGTAGATCATTCCGCGCGGTACGTACTTCGATTGAACAGTGTCGTCGGAGCCCCGCCAGGACGGAATGGAATTGAACTCGTCGTCCCAAAACTCGATGTCTTTGCGAATGCCCGGATAGTTTCGAACCAGATCGCGCAGCTTCGCGGGCGATTCGACGCCATAGGCCCCGGAATCCATCGACTCCGGATGCACGTTCTGTCCATATCCCGGATACGTGTGATAGGCGAAGATGTCGATCTCGGATGCGCACTTGCATTCATCCAGCGCGCGCTTGGCCCACTCGCTGTTTGGATCCGCCTGGCCGCCATAAATCACTTTGGCCTGCGGATCGGTTTGATGGACTGCCGGCGCGAAGGCCGCGAGCAACCGGCCGTAGTCTTCCGGATTGCCCCAAGGATTCCAATACCCGATGTCTTGCTCGTTCCACAGCGCATAGTAATGAATCCGTCCGCGGAAATGATTCACCATCCATTTCACGTATTTTAAGAACGCCGCGATTTGATCCGGTGTCTTGGGCGGCCAGAAGATTGAGTCGAAACTGCGATCGTCGTTGTGGAAACTACCCGGCTTAGGCGTGATCTGATCTGGCTTGTAGCCGGATGGCGAGGTGTACATCGGATTGCCATACATCAACTGCACCTGCACCTTGACGCCGTTTTCGACCAGGGAATTAACGTAGTCGTCCACTTCGGGTGCGATCGCGTAGACGCCGCGCTTCTGTTCCACCCAATCCCAACTGGTTGGATCCGAGCTGTTTTCGTATTGACCAATCCGAATCCAGCCGAATCCTGAATCGAACATGCGCGTCCACCACCAGCGGTCCCAAGGCAGGTGCGGCTCACGCGGAAGGTCGGAGTTGATGCCGAATCCATTCTCGACTTGAGAAGTTCGCTTCGGCGGCACGTGATTCGGGAAGTTGGATCGCGAACCCTGTGCGAGCAGCAGAGTGGCCGGCAGCAGTGCCAAGGCTACGAATCGCATCTTCGCAGTATACTTCCAACCCGGTGAAGCATACTGCCAACGCGATCCTCTTCCAGTGGTACATTGAACCCATGAAGGCTCTGGTTCTTATCGGATTCTGCGCGACGGCGACGCTTTTTGCGCAAGACTGGAAGCCACTTTTCAACGGCAAAGATCTGGAGGGTTGGAAGCACGTCGGTCCAGGATCGATGAGTGTCGAGAAGGGCGAGATTGAAACGCACGGCGGTATGGGGTTGCTGTACTGGAGTGGCGGCAAGGTAGGAAACTGCGTCATCCGCGTGGTTTTTCGTATGCGCGACCACAACGACAATTCCGGCGTGTTTATTCGTATTCCCGACGAGCCAGTGGACGAATGGAAGCCGGTGAATACCGGTTATGAAGTACAGATCGACAACGAGCCCGAGAAAAGCAATGAGGACGACCTCCATATTACGGGCACACTGTATTCGTTGACGAAGCCGCTCGCCAAGCCCGCGAAACCGGGTCCGGAATGGAACACGATGGAGATTACTCTGGACGGAAAGCACACCCTCGTAACCGTCAACGGCGTCAAAGTTACCGACTACAAGGAAGGCGATCCCGTTCCGCCGAAGAAGTTCAAATTTGAGCCAGATCGTGGGCTGCGTCCGGAAACCGGATATTTCGGATTGCAGAACCACGGCGGACACGATGTGGTGTTTTTTAAATCGGTGGAGATCAAGCCGCTGGCCAACTAACACAGCATGCGTCTCTGCAACTTTGCGCTCCTGCTTGTGCCGGTCGCCTGGGCGGCCGACTACCGAGTGGGAGTAGCTCGCGTTGACATCACTGCACCGGTTGGTCACGCCATGGGTGGATATTCGGATCGCAAGCAAGGCGCTACTGGAACGCACGATCCGCTGTACGCAACCGTACTGGTGATCGAGTCTGGCAATAGCAGCCTGGCGCTGGTGACATGCGACCTGCGGTCGTTTGTCTCGACGCGCGTCGGACAACTCGCCCAAGAGAAATTCGGAGTGAAGACCACGATTCTCAGCGTCTCTCATACGCACTCCGGACCTTTGACTTGGGAGGCGCGAACTCCGTGGTACACGGACGCTGAGAACAAGATGATCGACGCGATTGGCGCCGCTAAAGCTAAGATGTTCGAGGCATCGCTCGAGGTGTCAACCGGGCACGTTTACCTGGGTTTCAACCGGCGCAAAGTTGTGGATGGGCGCGCGACGATGTGGTGGCGCAATTCCGAAAAACTTCCGTCGCACCCGCTGGATCCGACTGTGAATGTACTCACGGTCAAGGATGTGGATGGCAAGATACGGGCGGTGCTGGTGAACTACGCGTGCCATCCGTCGGTTCTTGGTCCGGACAATCTGCAGTATTCGGCGGATTATCCTGGCGCCTTGAAACGATACGTTGAGTCGCAAGTTCCAGGCGCGATGTGTCTGTTCGTGCAAGGGGGCGCGGGCGACATCAATCCTTATCGTGACAAAGAGCCGGTGGCTGGCGATGGATTTGGCGCTGTGGATGACATGGGACAGGCGTTGGGTAAAACGGTGATGTCTGTCCTCGGGCGTTCGCGGCCCATCTCGGGCCCTTTGCGCGTTGGTTCGGAAGTCACGGAGGTCAAGAATCGATGGCGGCCTGACGAGAGAATCGCGATCGGTTGGACGGCGGGCGCATTCGGCGATGCATTCTGTTTCGCAGCATTCCCGGGCGAGCTTTTTGTCGAGCATCAGATCACATTGCGTGAAAAAGCAGAGTGCGCAAGTACCGTGCTGTTCGGTTATTCGTATTCCGGCGGCGGAGTCTGGGCTGGTTACATTCCGACGATCCTTGGGGCCGTGGAAGGTGGTTATGGCGCGGATTACAACACCACGGTGGAAGCCGGCGCCGGGGAGCGTCTGATCGATCGGGCGGTAGTCAGGCTATTCCAGTTGCGCGGGCTGCTCAAAGACCTGCCCGATACGGCGTACTGATGCGGCCCCTGCTCCTGCTGGTTTCCGTCGCTCTGCTGCATGGCTCGGATTTTCGGGCAGGTGTGGCCAAGGCGGATCTGGATCCACCAACCGGCCTTCCGATGGCGGGGTACAGCGTGCGTTACTCGAAGGGCACGCTCGATCCGCTGGAGGCGCGCGTGCTGGCGTTATCCGACGGCACTCGCAAGATAGCTCTGGTGACGCTGGATCTATGCTACGTTTTCGATCCCCCGATTCTGGAGGCCATCCGGCGCGCGGTGCAGGGTAACGTTGATGAAGTTATTTTTCACGCATCGCACACGCATTCGGGTCCCACGTACAGCGAAGCTCCTGAAGCCGCGCGGCACGCTGTTCCCAGGATCGCCGGCGCAATTGAAGCGGCAGCGCGCGGCATGGCGCCGATTCGAATCGGAACCGGCTGGGGGCAGGTCTTTCTCGGATTCAATCGGCGCTACCTTCGGCCGGATGGATCGGTTGAAATGCTGTGGCGGAATGAGACCAAGATTTCGACCACGTTTCCTGTTGACCCGACGGTCGGCGTGATTCGGATTGATCGGAGCGACGGAACGCCGCTGGCTGTGCTGGTGAATTATGCCTGTCATCCAGTGGTTCTCGGACCGGAGAATCTCGACTATTCGGCCGACTATCCATCCGAGATGCGGCGCTACATTGAGCAGGAACTCGGAGCTGGAGTAATGGCATTCTTTCTGCAAGGCGCGCCCGGCGATATCAATCCTTACTACGACAAGACGTCCTTGATCGAGGACGCGGTCGGCCTGATGAAACAAACCGGCCGAACGCTGGGCGTTGAGGCCGTGCGGGTAGCACGAGCGATTACGACGACGACACCGGCAGCCGCGCGCATTCAATCGAAGACTGTAATTGTCACGGCGGCCAATCGGTGGAACGTGGAGAAATTGCGGCCGCTGGTCCGCGAACGGTATCACCTGGAAGGTCCGCGCGCGGCGCGCTTGCTGCGGGAGAAGATGGATCTGCCGGTCACTACGCTGCTGCTCAATTTTGCATCGCCGGAAAACGATCTCGCCTTCGTGGGGATGCCGGGCGAACCTTTCGTCGAGTTTCAGATGCAGTTGCGCGCCAAGAGCCCGGTGACGCATTCCTTTCTTCTCGGATATACGAACGGCTATTTCGCGTATTTTCCGACCATCGCCGCCGCGGTTCGTGGCGGCTACGGTGCGGACTCGACGGTTGTACCCACCGAAGCCGGCACGGGCGAGCGGTTGCTCAACACGGGATTGATATCGATTTATGAATTGCTCGGGAAATTGTCAGAGCGTCCCGGCAACGCCCGGTGATCCGTTCAGGCTGAGCCGCGCGCGCAGCAGGCTCGGCATCTCGCGAGGCGTTGGGATACGAAGTACATCCAGACCGGCCGCGCGGGCGCTGGCCTCCCCGGCGTTCGAGTCCTCAAGTACCAGACCTCGCCGGACGCCGAGTTTCTCGAGAGCGAGCAAGTAGGGATCGGGGGCGGGTTTGTGCCGTGTTACGTCTCCGCCATACACGACGGCGCGAAAACGGTCAAGAATACCCGCCTTTAAAAGGATGGGTTCAATCTCGCTTTGTCCGCTAGATGTCACGACTGCCAGCGGGTATTGGTCCAATTCGCCGAGGATCTTCAACACTTCTTCTGAAAGCGGTTGGCCTTCGAGCATCCTGTTCTTGAAGGCTTCCTTCTTGCGCGGATACTCAGCCAGAAGCCGCTCCACATCAAAAGGCGGGTGGGTTTGCTGGCACAGGAGCGACATGAGGGCGCGATCCGAAACGCCGATACCGTGATCGCAGTATATTTTCCAGTCGAGATCGAGCCCGAATTCCTGGAGTATCTCCCGCCAGCACTCGAAGTGAACGGGCTCGCTGTCCACCAGGACGCCGTCAAAATCGAACAAGATAGCTTCGTAAGGCACTCCATTTCAGGATCGCATGGAGTGGTCAGCGGTTACTTCAGACGTTTTAGGTCTTTCTTGGCTGGCTCGAAGTCGGGCTTCAGACGCAGGGAGGTTTCTAACTCGGAGCGGGCTTCTGGTTTCCGGCCTTGCTTCTCGTAAACCAACCCCAACGACCAATGCACTGCCGCGATCGTAGGGGAGTTCGCTTCCGGTTCTTTCGTCTCGGTGAGATACTTCTTCAGGTATGTTTCGGCCCTTTGCAGCTCAATGCCTTCACGCAGCATCGCGCGCGCTGCGTTCACGTAAGGTGAGAGGTCATCTGGAATCGCTGTCTCGGCCCGGGCGATCACCTGAGCCGCTTCATCCACGCGCTTCTCGAGCACGAGAGCAATCGCTAGAAATCGATACCCACTGATGCGATCCGGATTCAAGTCCAACACCACCCTCGAATGTTGTTCCGCGAGACTTGGGTTGGGCCGTTGGCCCAGATAATATCCAGCCAGACTGATGCGTGCCTGGTAGTCTTTCGGATTCGCCTCGACTGCCTTCTGATACAAGCTCTCCAGCTTGCCATCTTCCTTTTGCTCCCGAGCCATGCGTGCCTGCGCGAGGTACCCGCGCACTGGATCGACTCTCACAATCTCGCTGGCGATGTCCGCTGCTTTTTTCCTATCACCGCCCACAATTCCCGGAGCCTGCAGGAAATAGAGCATCTGATCCAGCATATTGGCGGGATCCTTGGGAGCGAGGGCGAGCGCCGCGTCGAATTCCGCATGTAGCTTGCGCGCGAGGCCAATCTGCTTGAGGAAAGATACCTTGTCGGCTTGATCGGCGTAGACTTCACCGAGCTCTCGATGTGCGACGCTGGACTTGGGATCCAGCCGCACGGCCGTTTCGGCGTACTTCTGGGCCTCGTCCAAATTTCCAAATTCGTGGTGGACGCGTGCCAGCAGGTAGGCGGCCCGGGAGTCATTGGGGTGCGCGCGGAAGTTGGCTTCCGCAAAGTCACGGGCGCGTTTCCAGTGGCCATTTTCAAACAGTGAATCGAAGTTCGGTTCGGCTGCGAGGATCGGGAAACTCAGGACAACCGCCAACCAGAGAGTGCGCATGACTCTACTCACAACGGAGGGCGATAGTCGGATCCACGCTTGAGGCGCGGCGAGCAGGAAGATAGCAGGCCAGGGCCGCGACGGCCAGGAACAGCAGACTGATGCACACGAACGTGGTGGCATCGGTCGGGCTGACTTGATAGAGCATGAACGCCAGCAGTCGCGTAACACCGAAAGCGCCCGCCAAGCCGATCAGCATGCCGATGGATGCCAGCTTGAGTCCTTGCCCAACGACCAGCGAAACCAAATCGCGCCTGGCCGCTCCGAGAGCCATCCGAATTCCAAACTCCTGTTTTCGAGCCGCCACCGAGTAAACCATAACGCCGTAAATTCCGAGCGCCGCAAGAAACAGGGTAAGACCAGCGAAGAAAGACGTGATCTTCCCCACGACGACGAGCGGTGCGCGCATTTGTTCCATCATCTGGTCCATGGTTTGGATCTCGGCTACGGCCTGTTCCTTGTCGACCGCCATGGTGGCTTGACGAATTCCATTGGCCAGGTCCCCAGCTCCTGGTCCTGCGCGGATCACCAGCCTCATCGAGCGCGCGGGGAGTTGTTTGTGCGGAACATAGATTTCCGGCTGGGCGAGATCTGTTTCGTTCTGGCCCTTCGTGTCCTTGACGACACCGACGATAGTGAGCATCGATTTGAGATTGACGCCGTAACGGACACGTTTTCCAATGGGGTCATCGTGAAGCCAGTGACGCTGGGCCATGGTCTGGTTAATGACGGCGACCGGGAGCGTCTCCTGGCGATCCTCTTCCGAGAGCAAGCGCCCGCGGACCAGAGGGATTTCCATGGCCGCAAAATAACCGGGCGTAGTAACATCCAGCCGTACCAAAGGAAGTTCGTCCGGCGCGGCCGGCTGTTGGCCGTCGATGGCGTAGCGAGTCTGGTTGCCGCTGCCGGAATAAGGAATGAGCAATACCGCGGCGGCGGACTTGACACCGGGCAACGATTGCATTTGCTCGACAAGCCGGCTGTAGAAATCTGTAACTCGAGCGCGGGTGTTGTATTTCGCATCGGAGAGCACTACTTGCGCGGTTACCAACCCATTGGGGTTGAATCCGGGATCGCTGGCGTACATTCGAAGCAGGCTGTTCACCAGCAAGCCGGAGGCAACCAACACGACTAGAGCCAGGGACACTTCACCGACGATGAGCGAGTTCTTCAATCGTGTTCCCCCGGAATGCGCCGAAATGCGCGAAGTGCCGGTCTTGAGGTTATGACTGATATCGATTCGCCAGCAATGCACGGCCGGGGCGAAGCCAAACAGCAAGCCGGTGACCAATGCGATGGCGAGTGTATAGAGGAGCGTCTCAGAATTGACTTGCAGCACGCCCTGGTTGGGCAAGTATTGACGCACCTCGTGTGGAATCGATTGCGCAATCCAGCGCACTCCCCACACAGCGAATAGTACGCTAACGGCGGCGGCACATAGAAACAAGACCAGGTTCTCGGTTAGAAGTTGGCGTAAGAGCCGAGCTTTGCCGGCGCCGATTGCGAGCCGCACGGACATCTCGCGCTGGCGATTTACAGCGCGGCCGACAATCAGGTTGGCGACGTTGACGCAGGCGATGAGCAAGACGCATCCTACCAGCCAGAAGATGATCAAGGCCTGTTCACTGCCGCCTTGCTTTCCGATCTCTTCCTGCACCGTGTGCAGTTGAACGCTTTTGCCTTTGTTGGTCGCTGGATAGGTTTGCTCCAGGCGCCGGGCCACTGCGTTCAAGGAACCGGCGGCGCGCGTAAATGGTACGCCTGGCTTGACGCGCCCGATTACATCCAGATATCGCAGGCCGCGGCTCTTGAGTTCGTCTTCGCTGAATGCAAATGGCATCCAGACATTCGATCGACCCATTAGAGGCAAATGGAAGCTGGCCGGCAGAACGCCGATGATGGTTGTCGAGCGCCCATTGACCGAAATCAATTTGCCGACGATTCCGCGTTCGGCAGCAAAATGACTTTGCCAGAGCGCGTGACTGATCATTGCCACGGGCTCCGCGCCTGGTTGATCCTCCTGCGCGAGAAAGCCACGACCTAGTTGCGGACGGACACCCAGCATCTGGAAAAACTCCGCATTCACGCGGCTGCCGACGATTTGTTCGGGCTGGTCCCCGCGCATCAGGGTGAAGATCGGCGTGGAGAAAGCACAGATTGTTTCGAATGCCTGGTTGTCCTGACGCCAGTCGTAGAGATCGGCCGGCGACGTGCTGCCCACTTGGTTCCGCTTCACGTCGGCCGTGAAAACCGAAACTAGCCGGCTCGACTCGGGGTAGGGAAGGGGCTTGAGAATCCAAGCATCCACGATGCTGAAAATCGACGTGTTCGCTCCAATGCCGAGGGCCAGCGTCAACACTGCAACGGCGGCGAAGCCGGGGCTTTTTCGAAGCATTCGACCGGCGTATCGCAGGTCTTGCATGGTTTCGTCGAGCAAACGCAAGCCGCGTGCTTGCCGGCAGTCTTCCTTGATCGGCTCCAGGCGCCCGAACTCGATGCGAGCCATCCGCTCCGCTTCTTGCCTCGAAATCCCTGAGCGGACCAGGTCCTCTGTATAGCTTGTGACGTGAAACCGCATCTCTGCGTCCATGTCCTGTTCCATTCGCTGCCGCCGCAACGCGCTCTTGAGTAGAGATGTGCAACGCGCCTGCCAGCTCATGACTTCTCCGGGACCGCTTTCAAGACGCCAATCACGCCTTCGCTCAGGCGCGCCCAGTTGTCCGTTTCCGCCTTCAGTTGCCGGCGGCCTTCGGCTGTCAGGCGGTAGAACTTGGCTTTGCGGTTATTGTCACTCTCGCCCCATTCCGCTTTGATTAGTCCGCGATGCTCGAGCCGATACAGAGCCGGATACAGCGATCCTTGCTGGATCGCTAGGCGTCCCTCGGAGAGTTGTTGGATCCGCAGCAGGATCCCGTAGCCGTGCATGGGCTCGAGTGAGACCGATTTCAAAATCAGCATGTCGAGCGTGCCTTGCAGCAAGTCTGGTTGTTTGCCCATTCTCTTTCCCTCAAGGAGATTGCCGAGAACAACGAGTCTTTCCCAAGCCATCGCCACGTGTTTCTAGGCGTTTGGGGTAAGCCCGCGGCGCCTGGCTTGTCCAACGTCTCGTGATACTGCCCGGCAATCTCCTAGATTGTCTAGGAAGGAGTGTAACCGGTCTCTCCTAGATTGTCAAGGAGTACGTGGTCCGGCTTGGCGTTCACACGAGTGTGAACGCGGCACGCAGGAGTGCGTCGCAGGAGTGCGTGCGCCACGGTTACGCGGCCCGGCCGACTGCGCCTAGTTCCTTGACGATATTGGAGAGGAATGCCTTCGCATCACCGAACAGCATCATGGTGTTGGGCATATAGTACAAGTCGTTGTCGATGCCGGCAAAGCCCGGGCTCATGCTGCGCTTGATCACCATCACGGTGTGCGCTTTGTACGCCTGAATGATCGGCATGCCGGCGATGGGGCTCTTGGGGTCAGTCTCGGCGCCGGGATTGACCACGTCATTCGCGCCGATGATCAGCGCAACATCGGCCATGGGCATTTCCGGATTGATATCGTCCATCTCGCGCAGTTTGTCGTACGGCACATCGGCCTCGGCCAGCAGCACGTTCATGTGCCCCGGCATCCGGCCGGCCACGGGGTGGATCGCAAATTGAACATCCACGCCGCGCTTGGTGAGGATCTCGTACATCTCGCGCAGTTTATGCTGAGCTTGCGCGACTGCCATTCCATATCCAGGAATCACGACCACCGTGCGCGCGGAATCGAGGATCTGCGCCGCTTCCTCGGCGCTGGCGGAACGATAAGGCCGGGCTTCGGATTTCGTGGCGGTGGTTTGCAGTTGCCCGAATGCTCCGAACAAAACGTTGCTGAACGATCGGTTCATCGCGCGGCACATGATGATGGCAAGAATAAAGCCGGAGGATCCATCCAATGCGCCGGCCACGATGAGCAGCTTATTGTCGAGCACAAATCCCATGGCGCTAGCCGAAAGACCCGCGTAGGAATTGAGCAAAGCGATCACTGTTGGCATGTCCGCGCCGCCGATCGGAATGATCAGGAGCACGCCGAACGTCAAAGAAAGCACTACGAAGATGGGAAATAGAATGGTCTGCTCAGGTCTAGCGATCAGGGCGATGCCGATCACCGCCGCTGCCGAGAAGATTCCCAAGTTAACGATGTTTTGTCCCCGGTAGGTGATCGGCCGCTGAGGAAGTACCTCCTGGAGTTTTCCGAACGCCATGAGACTGGCGGTGAAGGTCAGGAATCCGAGCAGAGTTTCCAGCACCAGCGCCGTCATCTCGGCTGGCGTCATCGGCGCGCCCAGATTGATCTGCTTGTAGTATTCGGCTGTACCGATCAGCGCCGATGCGAGCGCGCCACAAGCGTGCGAAAACGCCGTCCGCTGCGGGACAGCGGTCATCGGCATGATGTAGGCTATGGGAACACCGATTGCCGCGCCGAGGAAGAAGGCGATGAAGATCCACTGGTAAGTCACTACCTCAAATCGCAGCAAGGTGCCGACTACCGCGAGCAGCATGCCGATCTCGCCGATAATGACTCCCCGCCGCGCCGTGGCCGGCGAGTTCATCCATTTGATGGCCAGAATGAAGCTCATGGCCGCCAGCATGTAGATGAACGGGAGAACGTTCT
Organism: Bryobacteraceae bacterium; assembly: GCA_041490325.1. Taxonomy (GTDB): domain Bacteria; phylum Acidobacteriota; class Terriglobia; order Bryobacterales; family Bryobacteraceae; genus Palsa-89. The sequence continues at coordinate 20,493 of JBGPSX010000001.1, forward strand.
CGTCGAGATAGTGGACTGCGCTCATTTCTTCTCCGGCGCTCGCTTCTTGAACATCTTGAGCATGCGATCGGTGATCAAGTAGCCGCTGACAGCATTCAGAGTGGCCAACAGCACGGCCGAGAATCCAAGAATGAGGGTCAGGGTACTGGCGCCTTTTTCTCCAGTAAGCAGGATGGCGCCGACCACTGTGATCGCCGAGATGGCATTGGTCAACGACATCAGCGGCGTATGCAGCAGGGGTGACACGCCACGAATCAATTGAAAACCGAGGAATGCCGCCAGCATGAACACCCACAGACCGAATTCGTACGATTTCATTTCTTCACCTTCCTTCAGCTACCTGAGCCGCGGGCGATAAACCAGCTAGCTCACTCACCCGTGGATGAACAATTTCGTTGCCGTGGGTCACCAGGGTTTCGCGGATAATCTCGTCCTCGCGATTCAGGGTGAATGCGCCGTCCTTGACCATCAGCTTCAGAAACGCTGCGACGTTAGAGCCATACATCTGGCTGGCGTGAAAGGGTATCGCGGACGGAAGATTGACCGGTCCCATGATGCTGATGCCGTTGTGAACCACGGTTTGGCCTGGATGCGTCAACTCACAATTGCCGCCACGCTCGGCGGCGATGTCGACAATCACCGAGCCGGGAGCAAGCGCACTGGCCATCTCCGCCGTGATCAGTGTCGGCGCCTTCTTGCCGGGAACGGCGGCCGTGGTGATGACGACATCCTGCTCGCGCAGCACTTGGGTGAGCAATTCCCTCTGCCGCCGATAAAAATCCTCGCCCATCGCCTTGGCGTAGCCGCCTTTGTCCTCCGAAGTACCGGTCTCGAGATCCAGCACGACGAACTTCGCGCCCAGGCTCTCCACCTGTTCCTTCACCGCGGTCCGAACATCGTATCCGTATACGACGGCGCCCATGCGGCGTGCGGTCGCGATAGCTTGCAGGCCCGCTACGCCGACTCCCAAAATCAGAACCCGAGCCGGAGTGATGGTGCCGGCGGCAGTCATCATCATGGGAAACATCTTTGGAAGCGTGGTCGCAGCCAGCAGAACCGCTCGATAGCCGGAAATGCTGGCCATGGAGGAGAGCGCATCCATGCTCTGGGCGCGCGTGATGCGTGGCATTAATTCCATGGCGAGGAATGACACGCCGTGGCGCGCCAATTGGACATCTTCCTGAATGGCCGTCAGCGGTTCGCCGAATCCAATGAGCGTCTGGCCGCTACGGAAGCTCGCAAGATCCGCGCTGCCGGCGTCGGGATTGGCGCCCAATGCGCGCACTTGCACGATGATGTCGGATTGCGCAAATACGTCCGGCCGGCTGGCAGCACGAGCGCCTCGCGCCGCGTATTGATCGTCCAGGAACCCAGCTTCGGCGCCCGCGGAATGCTCCACTACGACGCTCGCTCCCAACTTCCCCAATGCCTCGCACGCACGCGGAGTTAGCGCGACACGGCGCTCACCGGGAAACGTTTCCCGCGGAACTCCTATCGTCACGGCCACGACTTGCCTCCATCAACACAAGGTTGTTGAGAAAATTCTTTCTGTATCACGATTCATCGCGACGATCGGGCGTCACGGCAGCGAGCTGCGCGGATGAGCAACAGCCCTTTAGAGATGATACTCCGCCGGGCGGCTCGAGGGCACTCAATGGCCCCAAGTTGTTGAATACCAAGCCTACCTGGATGCGGCTAGTTGGGCCTCGACCTGCTTGATGGCTTTTGCGAAGTCGTCCGCGGTGTAAATGGTCAACGTCTTCCCGTGCAATCGCTTGAGTGCGAATTCGATCGAATCCGGGAAGTCCGCGCTTCGGCGCAGGCGAGGATTGGCATTGCCACCCGCGATGTCGTAGTTCATGACGGCCGGGAGCCGCAGGTAGGGCCGGTATTGGAGGTAGAAAAAGGGCGGGGCCGAGCTATGTTCCTCGAGCGCTGCTTGCGGAACCTTGTCCGAATAGCGCGTTGCGGGCCCAAGAAAAACAACTGCGTCCGAAGGATTTTGAGCCCGCAGTTCTTGATTCACCAAATCGGCCAGCAGATCGACGTGTCCCAAACGTTTCTCCAACACTCGATAATCCACCAGGCGTAATTCCATGCTGCTCATGGATTGGGATACCTGGTCGAAAGTGTCCGGTGTGAAGGTGTCCTGCCGGAACAGTTCTTTTTGTTGATCCAGATTGAAAACAACCAGACGAACCGATCGAGCCGGAATGCTCTCGAGCAGCGATGCCAGCGATCCGAGCAACATGATCCGATCCTGAACTCTAAAGCGGATGGAGCCGGGAGAAAGAGGCGCGGCGTGCAACAGCACGGTCAGCCGGCGGAGTGTGGGGACGTCTGGCGCCGCCGATTCCTTTGGCGCCCAACGCCGAAAGGACACGGGCGCAATCGCATTTGAGGGCATTCCGACACCGAGGCCGCGCTCAGCGGTGTTCAGTTTGGCCTCGATGTGCCAACTCTTCCGGCATATCCGGTTGGAGTTGTCGTACAAAATCCAATCCACGCGATAGCGTCCCTCGCCGACCATGTACGTGCCTCCCCATTCCGCCACGACTTTCGTCTTGGGAATATTGGGCAATCGGAACGTAGTTCCGAGGTACACGGGAGAGCCGCCCGCATCCGGCGTCACCTTCGTCAGAATTCCCCATTCATGCCCCGGGCCGAAGTATTGTTTCAATGGCACACGGAACACGTAGCCGGTCTGGAAGCGAAGGCTGAAGCTCAATCGCGGGGGAAACGGATTGACCTCACAACGTAACGGCTTGTCTCCAGGTTGGGGCGCGAGGTATTTCTCAAAGAGCGCAGTCTTGGTCGGATCCATTAGAGTCTGGCCGTTGATTGCGGCGCCGACCAGGATGCCGGCGAGGAACAAGCGCATCATTCACCATTATCAGGTGAAATTGGGGACAGTACACTCAATTCCCGATTTCCCGACTGGGCGCGATGCAAACACAGGGGTACCGCACGAGAAATCGGGAATTGAGTGTACTGTCCCTAATTTCCAGTTTTGGTGTGGCAACCTGGAGTAGGACAGACTTCGAATGGCTATTAGCCTTATGGCCGGGCAACCAGCGCGTCGGCAGAACCTGGTCGACCTCTCGCGTTTGCTCACAGCGTACTTTACCGAGCAGCCTGATCCACAGGTTCCCGCCCAGCAGGTTTCATTCGGAACATCGGGACATCGTGGCTCCTCTCTCCGTCGAGCTTTCAACGAGTGGCATATTCTGGCGATCAGCCAGGCGATCTGTCTCTATCGGCAGCAACAGGGGATCAATGGTCCGCTGTTTCTCGGAATCGATACGCATCCGTTGTCGGGGCCGGCTCGGATGAGTGCGCTCGAAGTGCTGGCCGCAAACGATGTTCCCCTGATGATTGCGCCGGACGGCGAATACACGCCCACTCCGGCCATTTCTCATTCGATCCTGAATTACAACCGGGGGCGGCAGTCGGGATTGGCGGATGGCATCGTCGTCACTCCTTCGCACAATCCTCCCGAGGACGGCGGTTTCAAGTACAACCCGCCGCACGGCGGACCCGCCGATAGCTCGATCACATCGTTTATCCAGGCCCGGGCGAACGAGTTTCTGAAGAACAAACTGGCCGGTGTGAAGCGAGTCTTCTTTGAAGCAGCGCTCAAGGCGCCGAGTACCCAGCGGCACGATTACATAAACGAGTACGTCGGCGATCTACGTAACGTGATCGATCTAGATGCAATAAAGGGCGCGGGGCTAAAGCTGGGCGTCGACCCGATGGGTGGCGCCGGCGTGCACTATTGGCAACCCATCGCCGACCGCTACGGGCTCAATCTGACCGTTGTCAACGAGATTGTCGATCCGACTTTCAGTTTCATGTCGCTCGATTGGGATGGCCGAATCAGGATGGATCCATCGTCTCCGTATGTCATGCGCCGGCTGGTCGACCTGAAGGACAAGTACGACGTCGCGTTTGCCTGCGATACCGACCATGACCGGCACGGCATCGTCACACGTAGCTCGGGCTTGCTGGCGCCCAACCACTACTTGTCGGTTTGCGTTCAGTATCTTTTCGCGAATCGTGGCGCTTGGAGCGTGGAGGCTAAAGTTGGCAAGACGGTTGTGAGCAGCAGCATGATAGACCGTGTCGCAGCCAGGTTAGGACGCAAGGTCTACGAAGTACCGGTTGGCTTCAAGTGGTTTGTGGATGGGCTGCTTTCCGGCGATCTCGGCTTTGCCGGCGAAGAGAGCGCAGGCGCATCGTTTCTCGCGCGGGATGGTTCGGTGTGGAGCACGGATAAGGACGGGATGATCGCGGCATTGCTCTCGGCGGAAATCACGGCGCGCATGGGGCGAGATCCAGGCGAGATATACGCCGGGTTAGAGCGAGAGCATGGCAAGTCGTATTTCGAACGAATGGACGCGCCGGCTAATGCCGAGCAGCGGGCTGCGCTCGGCCGGCTAGCGCCTCGAGATATCTCTGCTTCCGAACTGGCGGGCGAAAAGATCCAGCACATTCTGACAAAGGCGCCCGGCAACGGCAGCCCAATCGGCGGACTCAAGTGCATTGCGGAGACTGGATGGTTCGCCGCGCGTCCGTCCGGCACAGAAGATGTCTACAAGATCTATGCCGAGAGTTTTCGCGGTCCCGATCACCTGGCGCGCATTCAACAAGAAGCGCAGGCTATCGTCTCGAAGGTCCTCGACGAAGTAGCCATTCCCGGAGCCCAAAGATGATCATGCACAACGGCGGGATGGAGAAGTAGCCCCGATATCCGGCGGCCACCGACGAAGGCGGCGCGACGTTCAAGTCTCCCGCGACTCGGCCTTCGTAGCTCGCGCTCTTCACGGCGGCCGTGAAGCTGTGCCGGCCTGCGGTGTGCAGATCCATGGTAGTGGCATAAAGAAGCTTGTTCTGAGCCTGGTCGCGTGTAGCGTGCAACGCGACGCCATCGTCCAACTGGATTGAAACTCTGGCATCGAGAACGGGCTCGAGCGTGCCGCGCGACTGAATCAGAACGCTGAAATCGACCGGTCCTACACGAAGGGGCGCCGGTGCGAATACGGTGACGATGAACGGACCGGCATCGCGCTGAAATTGAACCGCGCCTCCGTCGGCGAAGGCCAACGGAGACACGGCGAAGAGCGATATGAGGGCGAGGTAACGCATCAGTTCATGATCATTCCGCGCATCTGCATCGGCTGAAATATGATCCAGATGCCGCTCGCATAGAGCGCTATTGCAAGTACAGCCCAGGGCGCCGCCACTCGGACGCGGCCAGCGATGCGCCAGGTGAGATACAGCGTCGCGATAAGTCCGAAATCAAGTGAGAGGATTTGGGCTGACGTGATCCAGGCCGAAGCACCTGAATATTCACCCGTGCCGATGGCCAAAAGCCGGTTCAGAACCGGCAGGATTGTCTGCCAAGCAGTCACCAGGTGAAATGAAAAATGAGCGAGCCACATACTGAACCCGAGCGGAACCAGAGCCAGGATGCAGCGGCCGGTTAGCGCTTTCGAACGCGCTATTCGGCTGCAAAGCCAGATCAGAATCGTTGGCCCGGCCACCAGCCCGGCGGCATAGTAGAACATGCTCGCGGCATGCCATTGGCTCATCCACATGATCACCGGAGCAGTCATGCCTGCGGCATTCACGAAGGCTCCAAAGACAAGGATCGCCGTCAGCGCCACCACGTCCGCGCGCTGGAACAGCCGACGATCCTGGAGCAGGCTGGCTCCCGGTATCGTGGCGAGCACGCCGACGTTGCCTTGCGGGCAGGCATGCACACAGTGGAGACAAAAAGTGCAGTCGAAGTTGCCAAACTTGGTCGGCTGAAACAGGTTCAGTTGGCAGCCGCGCTGGTGTGCGTTGCCGTGCAAACAATCGTGCGTGCGGCAAGAAACGCAAACCTCGGGCTCGCGCGTTTTTACTTCCAAGGGCGAGACCAGCGATTGGACGAAATGGAATTGTCCGATGGGGCAAACATACTTGCAGAAACTCGCGCCTTGGAACAAGCCGTCGACGATGAAGGCCGTGGTGAAATATCCAATCACGATCCAGGCCGTCCACCAAGGGCTGTTCCAGAGGCTGAAAGCTTCGTAGCTCCACAGGTATGCCGCTAGAAGTCCTGCCGCGATCCATTTGCTACGCAGCCAGACAGGCCAACTGCGGCGGGCTGGCAGAATGCGACGGCCAAGATCGCGCGGCAGCGTGAAGGGGCACGCCATGCAGAAAATGTTTCCCGCCGCGAGCAGTGCGATCACCGCGAACCCGCGCCAGTAAGTCCACGGCAGAACGCCCGCAAGATTCAACGGACTAACTTGTGGTCCTAACAACCCATCCACGACGATCGCTATGGCGAGCATGAACATCACCCCTTGTGCGACTCGGCGGAAGTAGCGGTAGCGCAGTATGGAGCCGATCACCGGAACGTTGAGGAGATCCCATGGTCGCTTGGCCTCGAGTGCCGGGCTGAGCCGCGCCCGTGTGCGAGTGGTTGTTGGCGTCCGGCGCGGACTAAACGCTTGCACCCCTAGAATTACTGCGGGCAACAGGAAGGCAATGGACCCTGGTACCCACATGATTGCACCAGCCGTCGCCTGATCGTCTAGCGCTGAGATGCCCCATAGCCGCGGTACGAGTTGATAAGTGGGATAAAGAGCCTGATCGGAAAAACTCAGTACCGCTGAGAGCCCAGTGTTCACAATGTCCGCGGCAATTAGATAAGGGATCATGGCCGCGCGCGGCCAACGCGATTGGCTGGGCCACACTTGTATGACCGGCCACCAAAAGAGCAGTGCAGCCGAGAAAAAACATGCGTGTTGCACTTGATGCCACGCCGGTGAGTGAAGGCCCAATTCGTACAGAGCTGGTACGTGCCAGGCGATCATGGCCAGAGCCATCGCTAACCAGCTCATGACGGGATGAGTGATTGCGCGACCTATACGCCGCAAAGCGTGCCAACGGAGAAAAGGACCAATCCAGTCCTTCAATACCCAGCGTGGCGCACCACGCAGCAATGCCAGCACCGGTTGTCCGAGCCAGAGAAGCGGAGGCGCGATCATGAGCAGCAGTAGGTGCTGCAGCATGTGCACTTCGAGTAAGAATCCACCGAAGGCATCGATGGGTGACGCAATCGCAGCGAAGAGCGCGGCCAACCCGCCTAGGAATGCGATTAAACGCCAAGCCGGATAGCGCCCTGGCCGCTCGGCGCGCAGCCGCTTCCAACCGCGCGCGTAGATCCAAGCGGTGGCCAGCAACACCAGAAGCAGGCGGATGTCCAATCTCCAGGACTCGAACACCGCTACTGCAACTGAATCCATCTAACGCCGGGCCTCGCGAGTTGCGGGAATGGTCGAGTCGCGCGCCGGTGGTTCAAAGGACGGCCGAAGGGTCCGCATGAAGGCAACCAGCGCGGCGACCTCAGCGGGCTTCAAGTTCTTCGCGTATGCAGGCATGTTGCCGCCGCCTTGAATGATTTGGCGGACGAGTTGATCGGCTGTCAGGCGATTCGCGACCGCATCTAATGCTGGTCCGCGCATGCCGCCCTCCCCTCCGAGACTGTGGCAGTTCCGGCACTGCTTGCTCTGAATTAGCAGAGCTCCTTGCAATTCGAGTGGAGTTCGGCCCTCTAAGAATTGTTCGGGAGTGGCTAGCGAACTCCAGGCTTCCATTCGGGGCGACCATGGAGAATAAGATCCCAGCCATGCCAGCAAGCCCAGAGTCAGAAACGCCAAGATCACTGCCAGTATCGCGATGGGCCTTCGCCGGTAGCTTTTCTCGCCCGTGCCGGAGATGAAAGGAAGCGCGAAGAGAACAGCAATTCCAAGTACTGGCGCAACCAGCAATAAAAACGTCTCCAGGTATGCCGGCAACAAGGCGAGTGCCGCGAAGACGGCGAGAAAGTAAAAGTCGGGTTTGGGCAGCGTGTGGATCAGCGTCGGATTCGGCGGACCGCCTGGTCCGGCAGGCCCGAATACCAAAGCGCACGCGCAGATCGCGACCATCAAGAAAGCGCTAAATATCAGATCTTTTCCGATTACGTGCGGGACGAATGGGACGCCATCTTTGTGCAGGCGCTCTTCATACTCGTGCACATACGTCGCTCGATTGACGGCGACGCCCGGCGTCGGATACTCGTTCACGCCTTTTGTCAATACCAGGCGCAGATGCAAACTCACCAGCGCGATAATCAAGCCGGGAATTACGAAGACGTGCAGCGTGAAAAAGCGTGACAATGTCTCACCGGCGATGATCGGCCCCGCCAGCAGCAGATGCACCATTAATCCGCCGGCGAAGGGAACGCGCCCCATGATGGAGGCGCCAATCCCCAGGCCCCAGTAGGCGTCTTGATCGAACCGCAGCACTTGCCCGGTGAAGGACATGCCCAGCGTGCAAAGAAAGAGGAAGCAGCCGGACACCCAGGTGAGCTCGCGCGGAAATTTGTATGCGCCGAAAAGAAAAGTCTGCGCCAGGTGCAAGCTCATGATCGCGACCATGAAGTTCGAACCCCAGTTGTGCACCGCGCGGAGAAACCATCCGAGATACTGCTCGTGATTCAGATATTGCAAGCTCGTCCAGGCGTGATCCGTTGATGGCACGTACACGAAGGCCAGGCAGATGCCAGTGACGATCTGGATGACGAAGCAGAGCAACGTGCCGCTCCCGAATACGTAGAACCAACTGTTCGTGCTGCGCGGCACCTTGTGACCGGCCGTGGCCTCGAACAGTTTCACGAGGTGCAGACGCTCTTCCAGCCATTGAGCGATGGACTTCAACATGGCCGTGTTGTTCCTCGGATCTGAATCAGTTCGCTCTTCGCGCCGGGCGCGCCGGGGCACTGTCGATTACTGGTTGAGAGTGGCTCCGCCAACGTCGGAAGATGACCGCCGAGGATGAATAGACTTCCGTTCTCGACCTTGTACTTGTATTCGAATAAGCCTCGTGGCGGGGGACCCGAGGCGCGCGATCCGTCCTCGTAAAATGCGCCGCCGTGACACGGGCAGAGGAACAGTCGCGAGTCCGGAAACCATCGCACTGGACAACCGAGGTGCGTGCAATTGATCGCGAACACTTGGAACTTCTCGCCTTCGACATGTCGAACCCAACACGGAATCTGAGCCGTTTCGCCATCCCAGGGCCGCGTGAACGGATTACGATAAACGGCCATTCTCGTCTCGCTTTCCGGAAACTGCGACAGGGGGCCGAGCGAAATCCAGGTTTCCTCTTTCTTCCGGCCGGTGATGTTCGAGATAACAAAACCAAGTACCGGGATGCCGATGAGCGCCGCCGCGATGGCGTTGAGCGCAATACCGGCTTTGAGCAAGAGATTTCTGCGTGACACCGAGGGCCTCTGTTCGATCATGGCCGCGAGCCCGATCTCCGGTGCGACGCCACCCAAGCGACCACATCGGAAATCTCCTGGCGCGCGAGCGGCCGTCCCGGAACATCATTGCGCCAGTCTGGAACACCGCGATCGGGACGTCCTGCGATCACTGCCGTCCGAAGTTTCTGATTGCTTACGAGAGCCAGGTAGTCCGGTTCGACGATGGAGCCGCCCCCTGAACCGCCGCGGCCCTCGGGTCCATGACAGCGCGCGCAGTAAGTCTGATAGGCAACGGCGCCGCGCTGGATTTCCCCGGCTTCCGTGGAACTGTGCGATGGCAACGACGCGCCGGAAATCGCTTCCGGCTTGGCCCAGGTTCGTTGCATGCCATTGGCGAGCGACTCAATTTGCTGATCGGTCAGCGTCCCCCCCGCGCTCTTTGCAAAGGCTGGCATCGGCATACCAGGCACGCCGTGAGCGATCACATCTTGCAGTTTCTCCTTGGTCACCAAAGCCTGATAAACCGGATCATTCAGCGGTTGCGCGGCGCCGTTATGGCCATCGGTCCCGTGGCAGCCCGCGCAGTTCGATGCGAACAGCGCATGAAAGTCGATGACCTGATCCGGCAACAGCACCTCCTCTTCCGGACCGCCGCAGCCTGCGAGAAAACCGATCGAAGCAAGCATGGCCAACATCCGAAGGATCATGGTTCCGGTTCCTGGTCGGATTTAGCTCGGGGAGCTTCGATGCCGGCGCGTTCGGACAAGGTCCAGGTCTGCATGGTCTCGATCTTCTGCGTGCGTGCGACGACATAGCCACAGACCAGCCCGAAAGCGATTTGCGAAGCTACAAACCAGGTCCAGTCCACGCGTGCATTGAGAGTTGGATTGATCACGTTGAGCGTTGTAGCAATCAGACCTGACCAAACTACGGGCGTGATGAGGCCACTCCACAAGCCGGCGCGCTTGGGAAACATGGGAAGCATGACTGCATAGAGCAGACCAACCAAGGGAGAAAGCGTGCCGTGCATAAGAAGGCCGGCCAGCAGTCCGGTGGAGTTGAACTGTTTGAGATGTTCGAAGTCAGCCGCCGCGAGTGAGGGCACGATGCCGGCGGCCAATAAATTGATTGGATACCAGGGACTCCCCCCAACCAGCACGCCGAAAAACATCGCAACCGCTGCCATAGCCACGCCGCCGGCGAGTCCGCCTTTGAGGCCCGAAGAATAAGGATGAATCTCCGCGGGAATTCGCACGCGATGTCCGCCGGCGCCCGGCATCAGATATTGCACGCTGCGTTGGCTCACACGGACCGGAACCGCTCGGTCGACGCCGGCGACTGGAACCATTTCGTGCTTTTCAACGGGCAGGACGTCTCGCCACCAGCCGATCGCTCCGCGCAACAGGATCACAATTCCCAGCACGCTGACGGCGGCGTGCGTCACCATTCCAGCGACGACGAGCGTGAGTCCAAATGCGGTAACGAAGGGCCACACGGTTGGAGCGGGCATCTGGATCGAGTTTCGATTTGGTTCATGTTCCACGCTTCACCTCCCGATGACGTACACAACCGTGAACACCACGATCCAAACGGCGTCTACGAAGTGCCAGTACCACGACAACAATTCAAAACGTCGAGCCTGTCCGAGCATGCCGCCGCGCGACAAACTGAAAAGCATGCACAAAAGAAGTAAGAGAAGACCAACCGTGACGTGGCTGGCATGCAGTCCAACCAGCGAGTAAAAGGTGGTGCCGAACAAGTTGGTTGTAATCGTGAGGTGGTCGCGCACGATCAGCTTGTGCCACTCGAGTCCGGTTTGACGCATGAACTCCGCTCCCAGCATAATCGTCAAACCCAGCCAGAGTTTGAAGGTTGCTAATCGCGAGTGCTTGAGCGCGTGCTCGGCAATTGCGACCGTTATGCTGCTTGAGAGCAGGCACACCGTGGACCAGATCGGCAGATCGAGAACATCCTGCGGATACGGTCCGCTCAAACTCTTTCCGATGTAGTACAGGTACGCAACGACGAAGATCGTGAATAAAGCCGCCTCGGTCAAGATCAGGCAGATCACTCCGACACGGCCACGGTCCGGCAAGCGCCACTCTATTTCGCGGCTTGTGATGACGGGCGTCATGGCGTCCTCATTCGTATTTCCAATCGGGATCTTCCGGATGCTTCAAATCCCACAATGGGCGGCTGCTCCGAATCTCCGGCAGGGTCGCGAAATTGTATTCCGGGGGCGGGGATGTGGTGGCCCATTCGAGCGTCCAGGCGTCCCATGGATCATCGCCCGCGTCTTTTCCTTTAACGAGCGAGCGAATCACGTTCCAGACGAAGAAGAGTATGGCCGCAGCTTGGAAAATAACTCCGATGGACGCGACCAGATTCCAGGACTCCCAGCCTCGCCCCGCCGCGTAGGTGTAAATGCGCCTCGGCATGCCCAGCAGGCCAGGGATATGCAACGTATCGAACGTCAGGTGGAATCCGATCACCAGCAGCCAAAAATGCCATTTGCCCAGCGTTTCGCTCAGCATTTTTCCAGTGGCCTTTGGAAACCAATAGTAGATTCCTCCGAACAATGTGAATAGAAGTCCGCCCAGCAAGGTGTAGTGGAAATGAGCGACGACGAAATATGAGTCGCCCAACTGCCAATCAAAGGGCGCCACGGCCAGCATGATTCCAGTGAGACCGGCGATCAGGAACTGAAAAAGAAAGCCGATGCACCACAACAGAGGCGTCTGGAAACGCAGCTTGCCGCCATACATGGTTCCAATCCAGTTGAAGATTTTGATGCCAGTTGGAACGCCGACCAGCATCGTCGACGCTGCGAAGAAAATGTTCGATCGCGCTGCCAATCCGACGGTGAACATGTGATGCGCCCAAACGCTCATGCTGACGAAACCTATCGCGATAGTGGCGCCAATCATGGCAGCGCGCCCGAAGATCGGCTTCCGCGAAAATACCGGAAGGATTTCGGACACGCAGGCAAAGCCCGGGAAAACCAGTATGTAGACCTCGGGATGACCGAAGACCCAGAAGAAGTGCTGCCATAAAATCGCGGAACCGCCGGCTTGTGTGTCAAAGAAATGCGCTCCTAGAAAACGGTCGAGCAGCAGCATGAGCTGCGCGGCGCTGAGCGGCGGCATCGCGACCAGAATCATGAACGAGACAACCAGCATCATCCAGACGAATAGCGGCATGCGAACCAGAGTCATGCCCCTAGTGCGCATGGTGAACACAGTCGCGATGACATTGATGGCGCTGGCAATGCTCCCGACTCCGCTCAGCAGAACGCTCAGCGTCCAATAGTCGGTGCTGTGGCCTGGCGAAAACGCTCGCTCCGTGAGCGGCGAGTAGGCAAACCAGCCCACATCCGGAGCGCTTCCATGGCCGCCCAGACCCTCGCCGGCGAGGTAACTGAAGTACAACAGAAAGCCGCCGAACAGAAAGATCCAGAAGCCAAACGCATTTAGCCGAGGGAAGGCCATGTCGCGCGCGCCGATCATCAGCGGCACCAGATAATTTGCAAGCCCGGCGAGAAACGGCATGCCGACCCAGAACACCATCGTGGTGCCATGCATCGTGAACAGCCGGTTGAAGACCTGAGGCGATACCAGCGTGTTGTTCGGAAGAGCCAGTTGCGCGCGCATGACCGCAGCCAACAGGCCCGCAACGACGAAGAAAAGCAGCGAGGCAATGATGTACATCAAGCCGAGCCGCTTATGATCCACGGTAATGACCCAGTCGTGCAGAATCGCTGGCAACGACCATTCAGCGGTCCGTTGCCGTGGGTGCTCCAGAGGATAGTCGGTAGTCGCCATAGGCCCGGATTATTTCAATGTGGCCAGGTAATCCACTACCTGCTCCACTTCCCGATCGTTGAGTTGCATGCTCGGCATGTAGTTGCCCGGTTTGATGGTCTGCGGATCCCGGACCCAGGCGCGCAAATTCGCAACGCTGTTTGGCGTGGCTCCCGCTGCGATGGTGTCGCGGCTCATCAGATGCGAGAGATTGGGACCAAATGTACCCACGGCTGGAGTACCGCTTACCGTGTGGCAGTTGACGCATGAGAGCGAGACGAAGAGATTGCGGGCGCCTGTGGCGGACGTGTCCGAGGCCGCTGTCGCTTTCTGCTGAGCCACCCATCGTTCGAAATCTTCCGGCGATTGAACCGTGACCCGAAGCAGCATGTTCGCGTGCTGTGTTCCGCAGTATTCCGAACAGTTACCCAGAAAGATACCGGGTACGCGCGGATCCATCCACATTGTGTTGGTGCGGTTTGGAATCACGTCGGTCTTTCCCGCAAGCTGCGGCACCCAGAATCCGTGAGCCACATCCGCCGATTGCAGCGTGAGCTGCGTCAACCTGGCCTGAGCCGAACTGCTGACGGGAACGTGGAGTTCGTTGGCTGTGACAACACCCAGCGCCGGATATCGAATCTCCCACCACCACTGATGACCGACCACGGTAACTTGCAGCACGTCTGAAGGCATCGGCCGATTCTGTACGGCGGAAATCACGCGGGCGGTGGCCATCGTCAAGACCAGCACGATCAAAATCGGTATCACCGTCCAGGCGATCTCGATCTGGTTGCTGCCGGATACCTGGGCAGGTTCATGTCCATCCGAGGCGTCGCGATGACGGAAGCGGATAAGCGTGTAGGTCAACAAACCCGCGACGACCAGAAAAATAACGCCACAAATCGCGAGGGTGAGCATGGCGATGTCGTGAATCGACTGGGCCGGGGTCGAGGTGGGCTTGAAGATATTGCCGATTGGGAAAATCGGTTGGGCGCGCAAATGTCCGGTGAGAGCCCAACACGCGCCCAGCAATACCAGTCGCACAAGCACAACGAAATTTCGTTGTTGCATCGCCCCTGCACCTCCAACGTGAATTTACGTCCGCTGTGGTCGAGGTGGACGCCTGCCACTAGCTTCTGGAGCGAAAATCGATCACCAGGATTACAGACTTGTAACAAACAGCTTTGATCGCGTCAACGAGTATAACGCTATGCCGCGATGCTGTGGTGAATCATGCGAGCTTTACGAGCGGCTCAGACGCGAACGGCCGGGCTCAACATCGCAGCGCTGCAATCCAGCAGCCCGCCGATCCGTTCTATGGTGACATCCGCCGGCGGATATTGCGCCACAGTCTTCGCATCGTGAGCATAGTGCCCTTGTCGCACGAAAACGGTGGTCACACGGGACTTCCAGATCTTTTTGATCGCGTCCAAAATGCGCAGCTTGTCGTCTATGAGTACGTAGTGCTCCGCTGGATAACGAGCTTCAACATCGTCCAGCTCCTGCTCCTTGTGCACATAAATGAGCACGTTTCCATCGAACTGCTCGTAGAGACCCGAACGATATACCTTGTGCGGCTGAAAAACGACATCGCCGTCGGAGAGAATCACGGGCTGCCCCATCTGTGCGACATGCCCGACCGCATCGAGCGAGTTGGGAAACAAGCGGTTCGCGAACGGATACCGCATCAGAAAATACGAGACTGCCAGCAGGTTGGGATCGTGCGGATTCTCGATCCGATAGCGCTGCAGAGCGCCGAGATAGTCGGCGTATCCGAGCTCCGAGCGAAGCTTCTCGAATAGCTGCCAGTAGAGCAAGGCCCGTTCATGGCCCACGTTCGCTTCAAGGTGGCGCTTTAAGTCGGCCGTGACATGGTCATTGTCCAGCAGCGTGTTGTCGACATCAAAGAGAAAGACAGTTTGGTTAGCCGGCATGTTGGTCCGCTCCGCCAATTGTACTCGCGCTGAGCCTTCGTCCGCTCAGTATGGCTCGACAGCGGTCGCAAGACGCCCGCGCAGCCAGAAGAAAAGCAGCGCTGCCATGAGTTGCATCGCCCCGCCAAACGTGACCAGCGCGGTGATCGATTGGTCGTACAACAGGCCCATGACCGTGCTTCCCAGAAACCACATCATGCCCCAGACTCCGTTGAACGCGCCGAAGGGGTCACGCCCATCGCGCCCGCATAGTAAAGCGGTATGGCTGCCGGCGTGGGAGTGCCGTTTTTTGAAAATGAAAAGCGAGTAAGATGCCATAGTCGCGCTTCGGAACAGACTCGCGCAAGACCTCGTTGAATCACGTACAATTCGGATTCCTTCTCAGATGCTGCTCGAAGCCAGGCGGATTTCCAAGCGCTACGGATCGAATCTCGTTCTCGAGGATGTCGGGTTTTCCGTTCGCAGCGGCGAGGTACTTGGGCTGATCGGCCCCAATGGCTCAGGAAAAACGACGCTATTCGAATGTCTCGCTGGTCTCATCCCTAGCGATTCCGGCGAAGTGCAATTCCAAGGTGACGTGCTGGAGCCACGGCGTCGCAAGCAGGCCCTGGCGTACTTGCCGGATGCAATTCGTCCTTGGCGCGATCAATCCGTCGAGTGGCTGCTGGGGTTCTTTGAGGCACTCTACAACCGGCCGAAGGGAGAGGGCGGGGAACTGGTGCGCCATCTCCAACTCGGTGGACTGATGAAATCGCGGATCGGATCGCTGTCGAAAGGCGAGCTCAAGCGAGCCATGCTGGCTGCCGGTCTGCTGGCGCCCCAACCCCTGCTGCTCTTCGACGAGCCCTTCGACGGTCTCGATTTTCGGCAGACACGCGAGGCCGTGGAGTTGTTGCGCAGCTATCCCGCAAAAGGCCGAACACTATTTCTCTCCATTCATCAACTCTCGGACGCGTCGCGTGTGTGCGATCGGCTGGTGCTCTTGAGCCGGGGACGAGTGGCCGGGGAGGGCAGCCTCGAGGAATTGCGCGCCCTGACTGGCCTTGTGGACGGCAGTCTCGAGGAGATTTTCCTTGCGCTCACTTAGGTTGCTTCTCGGCAAGGAATTGCGGGAATTGCTCGCCTCGCGCGCTTATTGGCTTTTGCTGTCGATGGTCGGCCCCTTAGTGGGGAACGCATTCATCACGGCGGTGGACTTGTACGCGGACGCGAGCGGTAAGCGCGGAGGTCCGGCCGCATTGGCGCAAGGCCTGTCTCCGCTGGACGGCATTCTGGTCCCGACGTTCGGCGCCTATGACCTCGCGGTCACGCTGCTTTTCCCGTTCGTCGCGATCCGGTTGGTTGCGGCTGAGAAAGACAGCGGGGCGTGGAAGCTGATGTTGCAGGCGCCGGCGACCCTTGGGACTCATCTCACCGCGAAGGGTTTGGCGCTGCTGATCGGATGGTTGATCGCCTGGATTCCAGGCCTGGCAACGCTCGTGTTGTGGAACGTATACGGAGGATCGCTCTATGCTCCGGAGGTGCTGAATCTCTTGCTAGGGCACGTGCTGCGGGTGATTCTCAGCTCAGGTGTGGCTGTTACCGCGGCTGCAATCGCCAACGGAGCATCCAGCGCAGCCATCGCGACCTTGGGATTCACGGTGGGAACATGGGCATTGGATTATGTTGCAATGGCTCGCGGCGGAATCCTGCAGCAGGTGGCCGCTTATACTCCGGCCGCGGCCCTCCGGTGGTTCGAATTCGGGCTGCTGCGTCTGAACACCGTAGTCGTGTCCTTGACGCTCGGCTTGGCCGGATTCTCAATTGCTGGGATTTGGCTCAAGACATGGCTCGGGCTGCGAAGGCGACTTGGGGTGTCGTTGGTAACCGTCTTAGCGTTTGGGCTTCTTGCATGGTCCGGGTCGCGGCTGCGTCCTAGTTGGGACCTGAGCGAAAATCGGCGCAACTCATTCCCGGTCGCCGACGAAGCCGCACTGCGCGGAATCCGGGATCCTCTGCGCGTCACCGTGTACTTGGCAGCCGAGGATCCGCGACTGGTCGACCTTGATCGCAGCATTCTGCGCAAGCTCGAGCGCACTCTTCCACACATCGACGTCGAGTACGCGGCGCAAAGCCGTTCAGGACTCTTCGAAGGCCCGGCCGATCACTATGGTGAAATCTGGTACGAACTCGGCGGGCGAAAGGAGATGAGTCGATCGACAACCGAGCCGATCGTTCTGCAGGCGTTGTACAAACTATCCGGGATTGATCCGCCCTCGCAGGTCCAGTCCGGCGAATTTCCAGGGCATCCGTTAGCTGCCGAGCCCAAGCTCGCAGCATTTGTTTTTTATGGATTTTGGCCCGTCGTTATCGCTGCAGCCTGGTGGTGGCGGTTTCGATATAGTAGCTAATCATGATACGGATTCTTGTTCTTGCCGCCATTGGCTGCGTCGCCTTTGCGAATTCAATTCGTGTCGACGTGACTCAGGACAAGGCGGGAACCGAGCCCACGCACTTTCTGTCCATGGTCGGCAATTGGGTGGTCGTACAGGAAGGCAACAAGAACATCCTGATGGTCGACGGCCGGCAATGGAAGAAGGGTCAACCGGCTGGAGGATTGGCCGATAAGGCGCGTCTCATCTACGGCGCGCGCCACGAGGAATTCATCGACAATGTCAAAGCCTTCGCTTATTTTCCGTACGCCGTGGCGCAAGGCGTCGAAGATTTCCATGACGG
Source organism: Bryobacteraceae bacterium (assembly GCA_041490325.1). Classification (GTDB taxonomy): domain Bacteria; phylum Acidobacteriota; class Terriglobia; order Bryobacterales; family Bryobacteraceae; genus Palsa-89. The sequence goes on from JBGPSX010000001.1 coordinate 38,243, forward strand.
TGAGATCAGCATGCGATTCCAGATCGTCGACGGGCAACTGGATCAGTGCGCCGGCATTCTCTTCAACGTGAAGCCCAATGGCGATTACTTGACGGTTCGCTTCAATGGCAAAGAAGACAACCTGGTGCTGTGGACGTTCAACAAAGGCAAACGCAGTTTCGTCAAGCGCGGCACAGAGGACATGCCTTTGGCCTTGAAGAAATGGCACGCTATGAAAATCGCTATCAAGGGTACAAAGCTGGAAGGCTATCTGAATGGTAAGTTGCTGCTCGAGTACACGCTCGCCGAACCGGTTTCCGGGAAAGTGGGCGTGTGGTCAAAGACCGACAGCGTCAGCTACTTCGACGACTACACGGTAAATACGGCTCCGTAGTTATTTCTTGCGAACCGGCTTGGGCGTCTTCCGCGGAAGAACGCGATAGTGAAGCCGCACCACGCCATCTGAAAAACGACGACAGGACTGTAGCGCCAAGGGGACGGTGCGCTGCCGTGGTTGTATGAGCGGAATGCCTTCGCCGATGAAGGCCGGGATCACGTGAATCACAAACTCATCCAACTCACCGGCATCCAGGAAGGAAGCGATGATCCCTCCGCCTCCCATCATCCAGATGTCCTTGCCGGGCTGGGCGCGAAGTCGTTGTGCGAACTTGCCGATGGGTTTATTCACGAACTCGACTCCAGCCGGCGCGGACGCTGGCGCCTGCGCATGCGAGAAAACAAAGTTTTTCAACTTGGGGCCGTACATTCCGGCCCCGCCACCCATTTCCAGCCCGACGCCATACGTTTTTCGGCCCCACAAAATGGTGTCGATCGACCGGAAGAACGCGCCCATTCCATAATCGCCGGCAGTGCGGGGGCGATTCAGCCAATCGACGCTGCCGTCGGATCGCGCAATGTATCCATCGGCGCTGGTTGCAATGTAGGCGATGATCTTGCGTTCCTTCTTCACGGCTTTTTCTTGCGGCGCGCCTTGGGCCACTCGGTCGTGATCCATCGGACGCGGGTCTTCGACGCCTTGTTGTAGAACGCTTCGAAATCGAAGTTGCGTCCCATGTCCGGACGCGATCCGTCGATGTCGGTGAACTTGTACTCGCGCGACAACGCCCAGGAACTATACAAGCCGCCGGATTTCTCGAGCAGGCGCGGATCACTTGCGAGCGCCGCAACCGCGCGACCCACGAAATAGGGCGTCTCCGA
>JBGPSX010000002.1:0-27780 GCA_041490325.1 Bryobacteraceae bacterium
CACCGGACCGCTGTGGAAGAACTGCTCAGGCGTCATGACTCCGTCCTTCTTAAAAACAAGCCCGTCTTTCATGACGAAAGGCACGTCTCGTAGAGCGTCAATGTCCTGCAATGGATTGCCGCGCATCGCGATCAGATCGGCAGGCAGCCCGACCTTGATGGGGCCGCGCTTATCGTATATATCCGACACCAGGTAGCCGTTGGTCGTCATGATTTTCAGAATTTCGGGCGCCGGAATCTCGGCCGCCTTCCAGCTCTTCAGAAAATCGAGGACCACTTCGCCGCGCGTCATGCCAGGGATGTAGTAGTCGGCGTCCGTCGAAAATGCCATCTTCACATGATTGGCATATGCGTTCTTCATCCCGCCTGTCTGGCGCTTGAAACGCTCCTCGCTGGGCGCATGATACGTGGAGAGCGGCGTCTCAGTGCCCACTCGCCAGATGCCTTTTTGCGCCATGGCTTTGTGTGCTTGATCGTCCAGCGCGTTGGAATGTTCGATGGACCAGATTCCGGCTTCGATCGCGCGCATTGCGCCGGCGTGCGTCTGCACGTGGCCCCCAACTTTGAGCCCGGACTTCGCCGCCTCGGCTACGAACAACTTCATTTCATCGACCGTGTATCCGTAGGTCTTGCAGTCAACGCAGATCTTAATGACCTTCGCGCCGTACAGTATGTTGCGCCGGACCGCCTTGACGATCTCATCGGGCGTGTCGGCGTTGAGATACTCGGGATAGATCAGCATCTCCCGTTCCGGTACTGGACTGAACTGGCCGCCTAAGCCGCCGATAATCAACCCGGAGTTGATCAGCGTCGGTCCCGGAAGCCAGCCCTGCTCGATCGCGACGCGCAGCGCAGTGTCGGCATAGTTGGCGTTGTTGCCGAGATCGCGCACGACTGTGAAGCCCTTCACCAGCATGGTCATGCCATTCGACACAGCCTGAACAGCGCGGATCGCGGTGGAATCGAGCACGCTGGTCAGATAGTATTGATTGTTCTCGGGATCCATTTTGTAAGTGATCGCCAGATGATTGTGCGCGTCGACGAGACCGGGAGTCACATAGTATTGCGAAAGGTCGATCACCGTCGCGCCGGCGGGAATCTGAACGTTCGGCCCGATGGCGGTGAACTTCCCGGCATCCACGAGCACGACCTGGTTCGCCGCAGCGTTACCAGTTTCCGGATCCACCAGATGGCCGACTCGGAGCGCCGTCGCCTGCGCACTCAGCAGCAGCGGCATAAGAGCCGCCACCGTGAAACACAATAGTTTTTTCATGAGAGTCCTTACTGTTTGTAAACCGTTCCACCCTTCATCACGAACTTGATGCGGCGAAGCGAGGAGATGTCTTTGGCCGGATCGCCATCCACAGCGATCAGGTCGGCCAGCATCCCAGGCTTCACCACGCCGATGTCCATGTGCAGAACACGGCCTGCCACTGAAGTCGCTGCTTTAAGCGCGTCGGTGGCAGCCATGCCGAAGGCAACCATCATCTCCAGCTCGAGGGCATTTTCGCCGTGTGCGTAAGTGCCCACGTCGCTGCCGTTCAAAATCGTCACACCGGCGTTGAGCGCGGCCTTGAACGTGGCACGCTTGCGGGCAACATTCGGCGATTCCGTCTCGCCGCTCAAGGGTCTGCCACCTCCGGCGGAGAGTGTCGGGCAAAGCGCCACATGATGCTCTGCCATCAATTTGAAAATCTCAGGCGTGCCATCATTGCCGTGCTCGATGGTCTCGGCGCCAGCCAGGATCGCGCGCCGCATGCCTTCGGGCGTGCTGGTGTGCACTGCCACGGGAACTCCAGCGCTCTTGGCGGTCTCGACAGCCAGCTTCATCTCTTCGAGCGAGAACGTCAGATGAGAACCTGGATGCGGCCCCCAGCGATAGTCGCCGTACAGCTTGATCCAATCCGCGCCGTGCCCGATCTGATCGCGAACGATGCGCGTGAGGCTGTCGATGCCGTCAGCTTCCTCAGCGCCTTGCGGCACGCGCCATTCAAACACAAAGCCCTTGGGTCCGTAACTGCCGGTGGCGACGATAGCGCGCGTTGAGGCCAGCATCCGCGGACCCGGAATGATCCCCTGGTTGACGGCTTGCTTCAGCTCAGAATCGGCATACGCGGCGCCTTCGGTTCCCAAATCGCGAATCGTAGTGAAGCCGGCCATCAACTCGGCGCGCAGATGATTCACCGCGCGCGCGACACGCAGCGCCAAGCCCTCATGCGCCACCTGATCGTTCCAGACTGTCTCACTGTAAGCATGCAGCAAAACATGCGAGTGCCCTTCGACCAGGCCGGGCGTAAGAGTAGCCCCCGCCAGGTCCACGATCTTCGCTGCAGTGACGTCGATGCTCGCCACCGGTCCCGCAGCGTCAATGCGGTCGCCCTTCACGCGCACGGCCCAGCCCTCATGCATCGCTTCGCCATCGAAAACGCGCGCCGCCTTGATCACAGTAATCGGTTGCCCCACCGCCCAAAGCTGAATCATCGCGAGACAGAACACTACCTGCCGAAGTCCACTAAGCATGTAAGCAATTATATGTGGCGCACGCACTCATGCGTGCCGCGTTCACACTCGTGTGAACGCCTTTCAATTCCTCGGCAACGCAAACGCGACGATGCTGCTTCCTGAAGGCGCATCATTCTTCCCACCGCCACAAACAATGACGACGAACTCCCGCCCATTGATCTCATAGATCGCAGGCGTGGCATTCCCAGCCGCAGGCAACTCCGTCTCCCACAGCAGTTTCCCAGTGAGCTTGTCGAAAGCCCGAAACTTCTTGTCAAAACTAGTAGCGCCAATAAACAACAGCCCACTCGCCGTAACCACCGGCCCGCCGTAGTTATCGCTCCCCGTATCTTTAATCCCCTTCGCCACCAACTCAGGATATTCACCAAACGGAATCCGCCACCGAATGGTCCCCGCATTGAGATCGATCGCATTCAGCGTGCCCCACGGCGGCGTAATAGGCGGATAGCCGTCGGGATCGCGCATCAGGACGTAGCCCTCATTGCGGTACTTCTGCCAGTTCGGATCTTTCGCGGCGGCAGCCGGCTCGACCTTCCCGGTATCGCGCCCTGTTACCAGAAACTCGACGATCTCATCCACGCCGCGACCGAGGTGACTGAAGCCGGGCATTCGACCCGATCCGCCCCGCATGATCGTGGCGATTTCCTCCCGCGACCGCTGCTTTCCGATGCCTTCGAGCGAAGGAAAAGTCGGCGGCGTCCCTTTTAAATCGTCGCGATGGCAGCTTGCGCAGTTGTTCTTATAGAGCGAAGCCGTGTCGTGAGTCACCATGCGGATCATCCACGGCTGTTCATTCGAGTTGACGTACAACAGTCCGGTCTCAGGATCAAACGCGGCGCCTCCCCACTCCGCGCCGCCATCGGTTCCCGGAAAAAGAATGGCGCCGCGCAGGCTTGGCGGAGTGAACATGCCCTTGGAATCCGCGCGCCGGAATGTTTCCAGCACCGCCGCGTGCGCCTCGGGCGTGCGGTTCGTAATGATGTCCTCGGTGAATGACTGTCGCGTGAAGGGCGGCGGCTTTACCGGATACGGCTGCGTTTCCGACAGGCGCTCTCCGTCCAGTGGCGATGCCGGTGCCTTCTTATACTGGATCGGAAACAGCGGCTCGCCAGTCTTTCGATCGAACACAAACACGTAGCCGGTTTTCGCGATTTGAGCCACCGCATCCACCTTGCGGCCATTTCGCGTCACAGTGACTAGGCTCGGCGCAGCGGGAAAATCCAGGTCCCACACGTCGTGCTTGACAGCTTGGAAATGCCAGATGCGCCGGCCGGTCCGCGCGTCCAGCGCGAGCACGCAATCGGCGAATAGGTTTTCGCCCACCCGATTCGCGCCGTAAAAATCGAACGATGCCGAGCCGGTGGCCGCGAAGACCATCCCGAGCTTCGAATCGACACTCAGTCCCGCCCAAGCGTTCGCGCCTCCCGATATCTTGTAGGCGCCGGCAGGCCAGGTTTCGTAGCCAAACTCGCCCGGATGCGGGATGGTGTGAAACGTCCAGCGCAGCTTGCCGGTGTTGACGTCGAACGCGCGGATGTCGCCGGGCGAGCCGGGTAGCGTTTCAGGAACCGTGCTGCCCATGATGAGCAGATCCCCGAAGATCACGCCGGGCGTGCTGGCGCTCACCGTGAGACTCTCAGCCGGACGATCGAAACCTTTTCGGAGATCGATGCGGCCGTCATCGCCGAAAGCTTGAATCGGCTTACCCGTACGCCGATCCAGGGCCCACAGATAGTTGCGGTTGGTGAAGAACACGCGGTCTCTATATACGGTGACGCCCCGATGCCGGTAACGGCGCGGCGGCTGCGGATTTCCGGCGTTCGGATCGAAACTCCAGATTTCGCGCCCGGTCTCTGCATCCAGCGCAATCACACGCAACTTCGGCGTAGTCGCATAGAGCAGGCCACCGACGATGATCGGATTGCTCTGCATCTCGGAATTCTTGAATGCGTCGTGCGCATCGTAAGACCAAGCCACTCGAAGGCGCCCAACATTATCGCGATTGATTTGTGTCTGCTCGGAGTAGCGGATGTTTCCTGGGCCGCCATTGACCGGCCATTCAACGTCTCCGGCCTGACTACACACCACCGTCGACAGCAACAGCAACACAGCGTTCGGGACGGATAAGCTCACAGCGACAAATTCTAACTCATTTATTGAAAGTGCCTGAAGGAACTTCCAGAGGGCATGGCGGCCGGAGCAGGATCCGGCGCCGTGGTCGGCGGCATTCTGGGTTGGCTAGCGGGCGCAGGCGCACCCATGATCCCGGCTTAGGACCCTGTGAAAAACTAGGTTGCCAAACGATTGGAAACCGCTCCCTTCGGTCACGGCTCGGTGAGCGTGTATAACGCGTGGCTGAGCCGTGACCACAGGGAGCGGTTTCATAATAATCATTTCAAATAATCATTTGGCGGGATCATTTTTTTCACAGTCCCGCAGGAAGCGGTTTGCTTCAGGAACGGGTCGTCAGAACTTCGTCACGGGTCCGCCAAAACCTGTCTCGGCGATCACAACCCGATGGTTTTCCTTGATGCCGAAATTCGTATCCCACAGAACCAGTCGTCCGTCTGACGAGATGCAAGCTCTGGGTTGATCCCAGTACTGAAATAGGACGCTGCGGTGCATCGCTAGACGGCGAATCTCGGCGCCGTTGCCGCGCATGACCATCACTTCGCTGTGGAACGGTTCGTTTCCGTTGCGAACCGCAGTCGGCAGATCCGGCGACGGCGTGTCGATGGAGATAACGCAATAAGCCGAATGCGAGCGCGCGCAACCGAAATGGAGAGACGACCAAGTCAGGCCACAGCCAAACTGCTTCATGATGGTTCTGCGGCCGCCGCCCTGCTCAACCGCGGTCAGCATGTTGGTCCCTTTGGAGAGATCCAGGCTAATCAGGTCGGCTTCGCAGGCCGGCTGATCGAACCCCATGCTCAGCAGCAGGTACTGCTTGCCGCGGTCTTCAAACACGTCGGCATGCGGAGTGGTGATGCAACCCTCGCCCGGATCGCAGATCCCGTCCTTATTACCCTTGCCCGAATCGCCACCCATCATTCCGGCCGGAATCTCAGGGCTTCGATTTTCAAACTCCAGCGTGCCCTTTTCCTCATTGACGGAGAAAACGCCTAGCGCTGGCTCCATCATCAAAACAACGTAGCGCTTGCCGGTGTCGCTGTCCTTTCCCTTTGTGATCAGGATGTAATCGATGCTTCCCCAGGGCACATGGCTGGCTGGCTGGGGCGCCGTGTAGTCGGTGCAATAGGTTCGGAGCTGACCCATATCCACTGCGCAAACCTGGTGTTCTTCCTGCGCCCAAAAAGCGAGCCAGTTGTCGGGCGAAATGTCGCCAGTGCCACCGGTATCGATCCGGCTGAAATGATGCGAATCGCGCGAGTAATCAATGAGCGTGGTCTTGGTACGGGTCGAGACCTGATACTTCAGAATTCGATTCGGCTGCGACAGGCCGCCCACGATGTAAAGGACGTCGTCATCCACCGGGCTCCAGCGCGGAGAAGAAAAATCCCAATCCGCCGGCAGATTGATGAGGACCTTGGCGGTAGCTACATCTACGATCCGTACATGACCATCCATCGCGCCTAAGAAGGCATACTTGGCGTTGGCGCTAAAGGCTGTTGGAGCTGAATACTGATGCAGGCTGTCGACCGAATTGTCCGTGAGTATCCGGACTTTGGCCCCGAAATTCGGATCGGCATAGGAGCTGCCTACGTCGGGTATCGCGAATTTTCCAAGGGGAATTTCTCCTGGCGCGGCACAAAATGCGGGGACAGTATAACCGTACTTACTGGTGCAGAAGTTTGGGCTGGTCAAGTATGTCACCAGCGTGATGTTCTGTGAAGGGATACGATGCTGCTGCGCCACGCCGATGCCGATCAACAATGCGCCGCTGAAAAATACCAGCGGCAGAACCCGAGGACGCATACGTCGGATCATATCAGAACCCAGCCAGACCGCTCCTTGCAGTCACGGCTCAGAATGTAGACTATGCCGCTAGCCGTGACCAAAGGGAGTGCTGATTGGCCGGCGGCCCACCGATACAAATGAAGAACGGTCGCATGGTGGCGAAAAAATGGCGAATTTGAGGCCGTTCTTCAGGGGAGCGGTCTTTCAGTGTTATTGCACGCTGATTGCGCCGGAGTTACTCGCCTCGCCGCGAATCGTGACCGTAAGCGGATAGTCCCCCGCCCCCAGACCCTCAGGAACCACGATATTCATTTGCACCAGCCCCACAAAACCGGGCGCGAGTCCGGCAAAGGCGACACGCGCTGCCGCAGATCCGACCGTGGCCTGACATTCCGACATCGCGGAGACGAGCGAATCAGCAGGCGCGGCCGCTCCGTCCACCACGACGGCATTCAGCGGACCCGAGCCGGTCAAGTAAGCCACGATCGTGCTTCCCGACCTCGCGGGATTTCCAGCCGCGTTCAGCGTTTGATCCGAATTCTGAACCAGCGCTCGCCCGGATGCCTGATAGAAGATACCTGGCGCGGCCGATAGTATCGGTACGGTGAACGCGTTGCTGTCGTGGCCATCCACGCTAACTACGACGCTGGCGTCGCCGACCGTCGTTTCCCACGGTATCTGGAAGTTCACTTGCGTGGGACCGGCCGAGAGCACCGGCGCTGTCCGCCCGTTCACGCTCACCGATACGCCCGCCAGGCTCATCGGTAACGGAGCCGCGGCGCTGCTTGCGGCGCTCGCAAATCCAGTTCCGAAAACCGTCGCCAGCGCGCCAGGCGAAACTCGCGGCAGGAAGCTGGCTGCATTCACCACGCTGGTGATGTTGGTGGTCACCGCGGCGATCGTCAACTTGCGAATCGCGTGATTGAACGTATCGGAGATGAAAACGTTGCCGGACGAATCCACCGCGACGTCATGCGGAAAGAATAACGACGCGTTCAGGGCCGGTCCACCATCGCCGGTGTAGGCGAAGAAGCGTGTACCGGCGATGGTAGCGATGTTTCCATTCGTCGAAATCTTGCGAATGCGCCCGTTGAATGTGTCGGCGATATACACATTCCCGGCCGCATCCACGGCCACTCCCATCGGATCGTACAGCGAAGCCTTCGTCGCAGGACCATTGTCGCCGCCGAATCCGATGTTTCCATCTCCCGCGAGTACAGTTACAGTCCCGTTCGAGAACTTCAGAAGTCGCCGGCCCACCGTGTCAGCTATGTAAATGTTGCCCGCCGCGTCCACTGCCAGGCCATCCGGATGGTTGAGTTGAGTGTACGTCGCCGCTCCCCCCACTACCGTGCTGATGTTTCCACCCGCCACTTTGCGAATTACATTGTTGTTGGCGTCGGCGATGTAGACATTTCCAGCCGCATCCACTGCTACCGCTACCGGATTGTTCAGCAAAGCGCTGGTCGCAGCCGCGGTATCTCCCGCGTATCCCGCGCCAGTCGGATTGTTGCCGGCGAACGTCGAGATCGTTCCGCCCGCGGTGACCTTGCGCACCACGTTGTTGGTTGAATCGGCGATGTATACATTCCCGGCCGAATCCACCGCCACACCGCAAGGATTGTTCAATTGAGCGCTGGCGGCCGCGGCATTATCGCCCGCGAATCCGGCCGTCCCGTTTCCGGCGAACGTTGTGATCGTCGTTCCGCTGACCAGACGAATGCGGTGATTGCCTCCGTCGGCGATATACAACTTGCCGCTCGAATCAATTGCGACTCGTCCCGGCCAACTCAATTGAGCGGCCTTCGGATCGGCGGAATCGCCCGAGAAGCCTTGCGTCCCGTTGCCCGCCACGGTGCTGATCAAGTACGACTGGGCCGATGCGGGGATCCAACACAACATGAACACAGCAATCCCGATGAAGCAATGACGAACCATGAACAGGAGAAACCCCCGCGCCGAAGGCAAGTTGCGCATACCTTTCATGATGCCACAGCGGCCGAATTCTGCCTATGTCCAGATCGGATCAGGAACTTTCTGCCAGGATTCGACTCCGAAGATCCGGCGCGTTGAGACGTAAATCCTTGCACGCTCAGCATTAAGAGAGCCCACAGGCTCCTTGGAATCGGAATTGCATATATGGACCGGCATGAAGTACCTTTTCGCTTGGTTATTAGGAGTTCCGGGGATTCTGATCTTCATTTGGTTCATGATGAACCACTGTTAACGAGCTCAACATGGATTCAACGGCCAAATCTCAGCCCGCATTCAAGGCGTCCTTCAACCGCTTCGCTCAGAGCGCTTCTGAAATGGTGGGTTGCCCATGGGCTACGTTTGCGGCTCTCATTCTGATCCTGGCCTGGACCGCCAGCGGCCCGTTTTTCGGATACTCAGACACCTGGCAGTTGGTCATCAACACAGGCACGACGATCATCACCTTCCTGATGGTCTTTCTGATCCAACACACTCAGAACCGCGATTCCAAGGTCATTCAGATGAAGCTGGACGAACTGATCCGGGCGCTCGGACCAGCGCGTACTGAACTGGTGCAAATGGAAACGCTGAGCGACGACGACTTGGAAACAATGAAGGCCCAGTTCCTTCGCGAACGAGACCGCGCCGTGCAAGAACTGGAATACTCGAAAAGCAAAACCAGCGGTGCATCCTGATCGCCCGCTCGCAGCGAATCTTACTTACAGGAGAAAACCATGAACATGACATCACGAACCCTACCAGCCGACGACTTCGACGCCATCGTAGTCGCTGAATTGGAGTCTTTGCGGATCGGCGAACGCCGCCTGCAGCAACTCTATCCGCGCTTGCAATCCCAGCCGCAGCTTCGGGACCGATTCCTGCGCGAACTGGCCAAGGTACAATTGCGTACCGACCGTCTGGATGCTGTGCTCAACCCCGTGAGCGCTCTGGAGTTCCCGCGATTGTTCGCCGTAGCTGATAACAGGCCCGTGGCCTAGGAGGCTTTGTGAATCGCACCCTCTTACTGATCGTGTTGATCATCCTGTTGCTGGCTGTGCTGCCGGCTTGGCCTTACAGCATACACTGGGGCTACTATCCGAGCGGTGGCCTCGGCCTGGTGCTGATTATTGTCCTGATTCTCGTTTTGATGGGTCGAGCGTAACATCGAGGGTATTTGAAGGACGATCAATTGACCGATCCAATCATGGACGGTCCTGGCCGAGAGCGTCCAAAGAAGAAGAGCATCAGATGCTGCCCAAGGCCCGCGATCTCAAAAGCGCAAGCAAGAGTTGAAAGCGAAAGGGCTTAGACGGGTACCCGCGCCAAGACCAGTCCGAAACAGCGCCAGCCAGCCTGGCAAGTCCTCATTTCCGACATCGCAAAGACGATGCTGAGGGACCACGGTACAATGAGCGTCTTATGGCCCTCAGCGGACGTGTCGCGCTCATCACTGGAGCCAGCCGAGGATTAGGAAAAGGCATGGCGCTTGCACTTGCGCCGGCCGGTATCCGTTTAGCGCTGGTAGCGCGCGACGTCGCACAACTGAACATCGTGGCGAAAGAGGCGCGCGGTCTTGGAGCCGAAGCCGAAGTATTTCAAGCCGATCTCGGCGACGAAGCGCAGGTGCTCCAGCTCGAGCGCGACGTCCTGGCGAAGTTCGGCCCAGTCGACATCCTTATTAATAACGCCGGAATGAACATACGCAAGCTCTGCGTCGACTACACGCTAGCCGAATGGAACACTGTACTCAACGTCAACCTCACCAGCGTCTTTCTGATGTGCCGATCTTTTGTGCCGCACATGAAGGGCCGGGGCTACGGGCGCGTGATCAACATCGCTTCCATCATGGGTCACATCTCGCTTCCTCAACGGACTGCATACTCGGCCACTAAAGCCGGATTGCTCGGCTTCACCCGGGCTCTCGCGCTCGAACTCGCGCAGGAAGGTATCACCGTGGTCGCGATCAGTCCCGGCCCGTTCGCCACCGAGATGACGATTCCGCTGATGAACGATCCGGAGAAAAGCAGCGAGTTCATGACGCGAACTCCCCTAAAGCGCTGGGGCCAACCCAATGAAGTCGGAAAGCTGGCGTTGTATTTGTGTTCCGAAGAGGCGTCGTTCATTACCGGAACCGACATCCTGATGGACGGAGGCTGGAGTGCTCAATAAGAGCGTGCTCAATAAGTGGATCGCCGCGCTGATTCTCGCGCTGGTTTTTCTGATGTCCTGCCAGCGCGCCGGCAAGAAACGGATCGCCGTGGTGCCTAAAGGGAACTCGCACGTCTTTTGGGTGTTCATCCACGCGGGCGCGGCAGCCGCCGGCCAGCAGTTAGGCGTCGAAGTGCTCTGGAATGGGCCCGCGCAGGAAACTGAGTACGATCGCCAGATGCAGATCGTCGACTCGATGATCGCGCAGCACGTGGACGGGCTCGCCGTGGCTGCCGCCGAAAAGAAGGCTCTCAACCGGTCGCTCGATCGGGCGGCGCAGCTAGGCATCCCCGTGGTCGTCTTCGACTCGGGCGTCGATTCCACCAACTACATGACGTTCCTTGCCACCAACAACTATCAGGGCGGACAAATGGGAGCGCGCGAACTTGCGCAGTTAGTTGGCGGGAAAGGCAAAGTCGCGTTATTGATGCATGCTCCCGGAAGTGGCTCCACCATGGATCGCGAGCGCGCCTTTGAGGATGTCATGAAAGCCGAATTTCCCAAAATCGAAATCGTCGCGCGGCAGTACGGCATGTCCGATCGCTCCAAGGCCATGGCGGCCGCGGAAAATTTCCTCACCGCTCATCCGGATCTGGACGGAATCTTCGCGTCATCGGAGCCGAGCAGCGTCGGCGCCGCGCTCGCCATCAAATCGCGCGGCCTGTCCGGCAAAGTCAAGTTCGTATCCTTCGACGCGAGCGACAGCCTGATCGAGGACCTGAAAGGCGGCACGATCAATGCCATGGTGGTTCAGGATCCATTCAAGATCGGCTTCGAGTCGGTGAAAACGCTGGTCGACAAGCTAAACGGCATCACGCCTCCGAAGCGCATCGATCTTCCGCCGCGCGTGATTCACAAAGACGATCTGGACAAGCCCGACGTCCACAACCTGCTCTACCCTGACACCACAAAATTAAATAACTAAATTAGATTAGGGACAGTACACTCAATTCCCAATTTCTGGCCGTCGGTCTCCATGGATAGACTCCAGCATATTAAATTACGGACGGTACATTCCCCTTCCTGGTCAATGGCGCGGTGGTGTGCGTACGCTTGCGATGCGCCACCCTGATTCCTGGGCCTTGGGGGGCCGGGCGACCACCGCATTCGGTCTAAGAGTACAACTTGTGATGAGGGACCGAAACCAGTCGGGATTGGAAGTGATTGGTTCGAAAGGAAATCGAATTCTCGACGGCGGGGCACCGGTAGCGCAAGGGGGGATAGCACTACGAATCATGCGTCTTGTGTAAGGGCCTTTTGGACGGCTCGTTCCACGAGTTTCGGGTTTTCAGAAATGACAGCGAGCAAGATTCTCGCCGGCCGATCGGGGACGGTTCGCCCTTGCTCCCAGTTCTGAACCGAATCGAGTGACAGGCCGAACTTCTCGGCGAATTCCTTCTGATTCACCTTCAGCCGCGCGCGGATCTCCCGGATATCCACCGCCGGGTAATGTGTGATCCGCATGCCGGGCACTCTCTCGCCCCGGTTGTGACGCTCCGCTTCCTTCAGAGCGTTCAATACGCGACTCGCGACCGATGATTTCTTTTTCATTGCAGTCTCCTGTTCTTGAGGATGCTTTCGACGACGGCTCTCCAGGCGCGTTTCTCCGGCTCCGACAAATCATCCTTCTCGTTCTTTCCGAAGATGTCCAGGGCATAGAGCGGCATAGCATCGCTATGAAAGTAATAAATCACCCGAACGCCGCCACGCTTGCCACGGCCAAACGCCGCCCACCGCAGTTTACGGATTCCGCCCATTCCTTCCATGACGACACCGGCTTGCGGATTCGCGGAAAGGAAATCGATCAGTTGATCGTGGCCCGGTGAGCCGAGCAATTTTTCGGCGCGCTTTGCGAAAGTGGATGATTCAGCCACCGTTATCAAAGCGCCCACATCTCAAATGCTACGCTAATAGCGTATCGTCCGTCAAGGCGATTCAGGTAGCGACCCAAATCTCAGACTTAGCGCGCACGCGCTCCCTGATACGATACAGAAAGCCGATGCTCGAATTGCACGCCAGTGATCCCTTAATCAAGGCGTATCTAACCGACATTCATCACCTCAAGACCCAGCAGCTTGTCACAGGCGAGCTCGGCCTACGAAGGCCATTCGAAAATCTGCTCGACAAAGCCGCCAAAAAGCGCGGTTGGGCACTGGTAACCGAACTCGCCACCTATTCCGGCGGCCGCCGCGTTGTCCCCGACGGTACAGTGCGCGACGAATTTCGTCTGGCGCGCGGCTGGTGGGAAGCCAAGGACACTTCCGACAAGCTGGCCGCCGAGATCCAGAAGAAACTAAAAGCCGGATACCCAGCCCGAAATACCATCTTCGAAGATACGCAAAATGCGGTTCTCTACCAGGATCGCGGCGAAGCCGGAGAATATTCGCTCGGCGAACCGGTCAAGATCGCCGACCTGCTCAATCGTTTCTTCTCCCACGACGAATCCGATGAGCGCGAATTCCACCGCGCCATGGACGAGTTCAAGAGCCGCATTCCCGATCTCGCGCACTCCCTCCGCGAACACATCGACGAAGCGCACAGAAAGAACAAGAAATTCAAAGCTGCCTTCATTGAATTCGTAACACTTTGCCGCACCTCTCTCAACCCCGATCTTTCCGACAGCCAGGTGGACGAGATGCTGATCCAGCACCTGCTCACCGAGCGGCTTATGCGGAATCTCTTCCAGAATCCGGAGTTCACCAAGCGCAACGTGATTGCGGCCCAGGTCGAGAACGTCGTCGAAGCGTTGGCTTCCACCAGCTTCTCGACCGCCGAATTCCTGAAGCGACTCGATCCCTACTACAAGGCCATCGAAAAAGCGGGCTCCAATCTTAGCCACTTCACCGAAAAACAGGATTTCCTGAATTCCGTCTACGAACAGTTCTTCCAGAAATTCTCGCCGGATATCGCAGATACTCACGGCATTGTATACACTCCCCGCGAGATCGTCGACTACATGTGCAATTCCGTTGAGCAGACCCTGAAGGAAGAATTCGGACTCTCGCTCGCCTCGTCCGAAGTCGTGATTCTAGACCCTTGTACCGGCACCGGCAATTTCATCGTGAATCTGATCGAGCGAATGCCGGCCAAAGCTCTCGCCGAGGCATATCGGAATCGCTTGTTTGCGAATGAGGTGATGTTGCTGCCTTACTACGTCGCGAGCCTAAACATTGAACACGCTTACTATGAACGCATGCGCCAGTACGAGACATTTGAAGGCCTATGTTTCGTCGACACACTCGACATGGCCGAAGCGAAGCAAATCGGACTATTCACACAAGCCAACACCGAACGCGTCGAGCGCGAGAAAAATACCGCGATCACGGTGATCATCGGCAACCCACCCTATAATGTCGGCCAAAAGAGCCTGAACGAAAACAATGAGAATAGGCCCTACAAGATAATGGACGCACGAATCCGCGAGACATACTCGAGAGACTCGAAGGCTAGCAGCAAGAGCAAGCTGGATGATCCGTACGTCAAATTCTTTCACTGGGCCACAGACCGACTTGGAGATCGTAACGGAATCGTCTGCTTTGTGTCGAATAACGGATTTCTAGATCAAGTGGCGTTCGACGGGATGCGGAAGCATCTCTTGATGAACTTCCAACGCATCGACCATTTGGATCTTCATGGAAATGTACGCAGAAATCCAAAGCTCTCTGGAACGACCCACAATGTATTCGGAATCCAGGTTGGTGTAGGAATCACTGTTGCTGTCAGGAGAAAGGGTGCAGAGCCACGACTGCGCTATCACCGGGTGCCAGAAACGTGGCGAAAGGGCGAGAAGCTGGAATTCCTTGTGAACGACGATTTTGTTTGGCAGAGGCTCGTGCCCGATAGCGAGCACAATTGGTTAGTCACTTTGCACGGAAGCGAATACCGTGAATTCCTCGTGATCACCAGCATGTTCGTGATCTGGTCTATGGGACTAAACACTGCCCGCGACGCCAGTGTTTATGACTTCAACCAGGAGCGACTCGCAAGGCGGATGGTGAAACTTATCGATGACTACAACGTCGAAGTCGACCGCCACAAGCGAAACAAGACTGCCAACTTTCCAGATCACATTAAATGGAGTAGCCGACTGAAAGAGTGTCTCGCCAGAGGCTTACACGCGACATTCGACGAGGCGAAGATTCGACAGGCGATGTATCGGCCTTTCGCAAAGCGTTGGGTATTTCTCGACAATATAATGAACCAGCGTACCGGTAAGTGGTCTGAAATCTCTGGATTAGTAATCTGGGTGAAAATGGGCGCGGATTGGCCCTTCTTCATTCTTATGTCAAATGTGATCTGTGACTACCTGCCACAAGGTGGCTCGCAGTGCTTCCCGCTCTCGCATGTCAAAGACTCCGCTCTTGCGGAATTCCGCGAGCACTACTCCGACAACTCCCTCACCAAGGAACATGTCTTCCATTACATTTACGCCCTTCTCCACCACCCCGGTTACCGCGAACGCTACGCTCAAAACCTCAAACGCGAGCTGCCGCGCATCCCCTTTGCCCCAGATTTCGGTTCCTTCGCCGGCGCCGGGCGAGAACTCGCCCGCGTGCACGTCGATTACGAATCGCTCGTTCCCTGGCCGCTCAAGGAAGTCATCAACAACGATGTCCCCTTCTCCGAGCGCGTCACCAAAATGAAGCTGAGCGCCGACAAGCAATCGCTTCGAGTGAATGAGTTCCTGACCTTCACCGAAATTCCGCCCCAGACCTTCGACTACCGTCTTGGCTCCCGCTCGGCGCTCGAATGGATCATCGATCAGTACCAGGTGAAAGGCGACTCCGACCCGAACCGCGAGGACGATCCCGGCTATATCGTCCGTCTGATCGGCCAAATCGTCCGCGTCAGCGTCGCAACCGTCGAAATCGTCAACAAGCTCCCAAACTACCAGTAACCGCCCGCGCAGGATTCTCAATCCTTTGAAACCAACCACTTCCACCGCCCACCCGTCTCGGCCCACCAACAGCCGTTGTACTCTTTGACTGAATGCCCTAATCACCAGCGCTCCCAAAAGCCCAGGAATCAGGGTGGCGCATCACAAGTACACACCACCCGCCACGCTATAATTCAATCGAATGGATATCTACGAAGAGGTCGTCCGCCTGCGCCGCCTCGGCCAAAAATGCGCGCTCGCGACCATCGTGCAAGTCAACGGATCCATTCCCAGCTATGAAAGCGCCAAACTCCTGGTGCGCGAGGACGGCTCCATGCTCGGGACCATCGGCGGTGGCTGCGTCGAGGCCGAGGTGTGGAACATCGCCCGCGAAGTGATGCAAGCCGAGCGCCCCCGCCACATGAATTTCAGCCTGGGCCAGGAGGCCGCGTACGACAATGGACTGATCTGCGGAGGCCAATTGAGCGTATTCATAGAGCCCGTCGTCCCGCAACCGCGCGTGTTCGTCTTCGGCGCCGGCCACATTTCTAAAAGCATCTCCAAAGTCGCCACGCTGGCCGGTTTCGCCTCGGTGATCGTCGACAATCGCGAAGCCTTCGCCAACCGCGAACGATTCCCGGAAGCCGGCGAAATCTTCGCCGAAGAATACGAGGAAGTTTTTCCCAAGCTCAACATTCGCGACACCAGCTACATCATCATCGTCACGCGCGGTCATCGCGACGATATGCGCGTGCTCCGCTGGGCAGTGGAGACCAACGCCAAATACATCTCCATGATCGGCAGCAAGCGCAAAGTCATCGGCGTCATCAAGGAACTGGAGAAAGAAGGAATCCCGCGCGCCGCGTTCGAGCGAGTCTTCGCGCCCATGGGCCTGGATATCGGCGCCATCACGCCCGAGGAGATCGCCGTCTCGGTAGTGAGCGAAATGATCGCAGTCCGCCGATCGCCCGACTCGGAATGGCGCACCGCGGCGAAATCGATCTTCGCCACCGAATCTTCGCGGGCCATATTGAAGTGAACCGCCAGCCGATCGCCGGCGTCATTCTGTCCGGCGGCGCCTCTCGCCGCATGGGAACGCCCAAGGCCCTGCTCAGATTTCAGAATGAGACTTTCCTCGATCGCCTGATCCGCCTGTTCTCGACCACGTGCGACACCGTCATCGTGGTGGTCGGCCAGCATGCCGAGCAAATCCGAGCCGGCATTGAGCGCTCATCCGAAGTGATCTTCGCCGTGAATCCCGATTCGGAGCGCGGCATGCTCAGCTCACTTCAATGCGGACTCAACGCGCTGCCGGCGGAATCCGAGGCTGTACTCTTCACGCCGGTCGATCATCCTCATCTTCAAGGCTCCACGCTGGCTGCGATAGCCACGCGATTTCATTCCGAGCACGCTCCCGTAACGGTCCCCACGTTCGGCGGCCGTCACGGACATCCGGTTTGTATCTCGCGCCCCGTCGCCACCGAGCTTCTCGCGCTGCCCGAGACTGCAAAGCCCAGCGACGTGATTCATCGTTATATCAGGCAGACTGTATACGTCGAAGTGGATGATCCCGCCGTTGTCACCGATATCGACGATCAAGCCGCCTACGCAGAATTGGTCACGCGCCTCTCATGAAACTCCCCTGGCGCACGTTATTCACGGTGATCGGCGTTGTGCTGCTGATCGGCGTACTCGCGCCTCTCTGGCATGCCGACCGGTTGCGTCCCCGCATCGAGTTCGCGATCCAGGCAGCGCTCAACCGCCCTGTTCACATCGGAGAAGTTCGTCTGAATCTGTTCACCGGCCCCGGCTTCAGCGTGAAAGACGTTCTGATCGATGACGACCCATCCGCCGGCATCGAGCCTTTCGCGCACGTCGAAACTCTGCAGGCGCGCATCCGGCTAACCAGCCTGTTCGCCGGCAAGCTGGCCTTTTCCAGCCTGCGTCTCGAATCCCCCAGCGTGAACTTCGTCAAAATCGATGGCGGTCCCTGGAACATACAACCGCTGCTCGACCGTACCTATGGCGCCGACCCGGTTCGCCGCCAGGACGTGCCCGACATCGAGATCCGCTCTGGCCGGCTGAACTTCAAGTTCGGCGATACCAAGTCGGTTTTCTACATCAGCGACGCCGACCTGGACGTGTATCCCAACGAGCGCGGCGACCTGGTGATCCGCTTCACCGGCGCGCCAGCCCGTACCGATCGTGGCTCGCAATCGTTCGGAGCCATCAGCGCACGCGGCCTGCTGCGTTCGGGCGCGAACGGCGAAGACCAGCTCAATATGGGCCTGCATCTCGAGCGCACGGCCATTTCCGAACTGATGCGCTTGTTCAATGGCCGCAATCTGGGCGTGCACGGTTTTGCGATTGCCGACGCCAAGCTGGCCGGTCCGCTTTCCCAACTGGATGTTTCCGGGAGTCTCAACGTCAACGATATTCATCGCTGGGACCTGATGCCCGCCAAAGGCGATGGATGGACGCTGCAATACCACGGTTCGCTCGACCTGCGCGCGCATCACCTCGATCTTGAAACCATCGCGAGCGAAGGCGTGGCGCAGCCCGTGTCCGTGAAATTGCATGTCGCCGATTATTTGTCGACACCCAAATGGTCCGCGAGCTTTCTCTTTCGCGACCTTCCCGCGGCGTCTTTGGTCGAAACGGCGCGGCACATGGGCGCATCTGTCCCAGCGGGCGTGGAAGTGAATGGCAAGGTTCAAGGCGAGATCGGCTATTCCAACGATCAAGGACTCGCGGGACAGCTTGTTCTCGAGAACGCGTCCGTGAAACTTCCGCGCGGCGCAACCGCCGAATTCGATGCGGCCAGCGTCTCGTTCACGAACAACAACATCGCGCTGGCGCCCGCTGAGATGCGCTTGGACAACGGCCAGTCGGCGCAAATCGAGGGCCAGTACGCGCTCGACAATTCCCATACGGCTCTCAAAATCACATCGCGCCTTTTGACCATCGCGGAAGTTCAATCCAGCGCGGAAAAGGTCGTGGAAGGCCCGCCGATCCCGGTGCTCGAAAAACTTCGAGCCGGTTCGTGGAGAGGCTGGATCGCATTTGAACGAGCCGATGACCAACCAGGCGTTTGGTCTGGCGAGTACGATTTACAAAACGCCGTGCTGGATGTTCCCGGACTCGCCTCGCCTTTCCGCTTGACGTCGGCTTCCGTCGAGATGAAGGGCGGTCAAATTCAGATGACCCGGATCCGCGCTCATCTCGGCCCCACTAAGCTGGAAGGCGACTATCGCTACGATCCCGCGGCCGGCCGCCCGCATCGTCTACGGCTGAACGTACCGGAGTTGCAACTCGCCGAACTGGAACGCTTGCTGCTTCCCACGCTTCGCCGCGAGGAAGGATTTCTCGCCCGCACGTTTCGCCTTCGCAGCGCGCCGCTTCCGAAGTGGCTCCAGGAGCGCGAAGTGGATGGAGCCATCCAGGTCGCCAGTCTCTTAAACGGCGATTCTCCCATGGGCCAAATTCAAGCCCACCTGGTATGGGACGGACCAAACATCATTTTGTCGGATGTGGATTGCCAGCTCGATGACATGCATGCCACCGGCAAAGTAACCGTTAACGTTGCCAAGGCAGTTCCGTTTTACAACCTCACCGGCAGCATCGAAAATCTGGGTTATCGCGGCGGCGAGTTGGACCTGGATGGTGAACTCGAAACCAGCGGCATCGGCGACAGCCTGCTTCTCAACATCCGGTCCGACGGCGATTTCAAGGGTCGAGATATCCTGCTTAGTCAGGACACGGCCATCCGCGAAATCACTGGATCCTTTCGCGCCGCGCCACTTTCTGGAATTCCCCGGCTGCAGCTTTTAAATCTTCAGGTTTCCCAAGGCGCCGATACGTTGGTTGGACAGGGGGCTAGCCTGCCTGATGGACGGATCGTGTTGGAACTTACGTCTGGGCGAAGGCAGGTTCGTCTGACCGGCATGTTACTGCCGATGCATCCCGAGCCCGCCGCGGCACGCTGAAAAGCAAAGACCTGGCGGCCCCATGAGTGGGGACGCGGCACGCAAGAGTGCGTGCGCCACGCGGTAGTACCTGGAGTCTCGCGCGACATCGTCCGATACAATAGTATTAGTTCCCCCAAATGAATGATCGGACGAGCGAGCTTTTGCGAGGTGTTTACGACGCCTTAAAGGAACGGCTGTATGCCACGCACAATTTGCACTTAGCCAGGCTCAGTCAAGCCGCGCGCCGTTTGCGTTCTTTTGAGAGCGAAGAGCAGTGGAGCAGCGTGTTGCTGGATGCGACGCAAGGATTTTGCGATCGCGCGGCCTTGTTCACAATCCACGGGAATACCCTGCATTTTCAGGGCTCGCGCAATCTGGCCGCGATGGAAACGGGCGATGTGCCGCTGGGATCGGCGCCCGCCTTCGCAAGCGCTGTGGAGAGCCGGGAAACCGTAGTGGCCTTGAGAACCGCGGGAGAGCTTTCCCCATCGATCGCCACTTATCTGAGCAAGGCCAAAGAGGGTCTGAGCAAGGCCAAAGAGGGTTTGGGCGAGGCTAAAGAGGGTGTGGGCGAGGCTGCAGACCAGAAGTTTTGTTTGTTTCCGATTGTGACGCGCGAACGCGTAGTGGCTTTGCTGTATGCCGATGGCGAGAACCAGAGCATGCTCCGAGATGCGTTGGAGTTGCTCACGGTGATCACCGGCGCGATGATTGAAAACAGTACCTCGAACCCCAAGAACGGGCTGGTCAATCTCGCTGGTTCGGTGGACGATCCGCACTTACAGGCGCGACGCTTCGCCCGGGTCAAAGTGGCCGACATTAGGCTTCATAAATCAGAAAGTGTGAAAAATGGCCGCGCCGAACGCGATTTGTATGCGTCTTTAAAGGAGGAGATTGATTCCGCGCGCGAGGGGTTCCGGCGCGATTTCCTGTCCGTGCCCGATTCGATGGTGGACTACCTGCATCTCGAATTGGTGAAAACCCTGGCGAATGACGATGTTGGATTACTTGGCCCCAATTATCCCGGCCCGCTGGTCTAGAAGGATGCTGAAAAACTCAACCAAACCGCTTTTTTTAGTCGCGGCTCAGAATCCGCTTTACACATTTACAGCCGCTTGCCGAGCCGCGACCAAAGGGAGCCGGGGCTTCAGAAGAGTTTTTCAACAACCGGCTAGATTGCGCCGTGTCGCGGCGCTCTCTTGTCTGTGCGTCCTCAGTGTCTCCGCGCAATCGCTCGAAACGCTGGCGGCGAATTATCGCAAGACTCCGAATCCCAGGACCCGTGCCGCGGTGCTCCATTTCGCCGCCCAGCACCCCAGCGACAAGAATGGCGCTCTGGCACTTTTGCTGTTGGGCTCTACCGAGATTGAACAGCGCCAGTTTGGGGATGCTCTCCAGCATTTGAAATCCGCCTCGGATCGCTTGCCTCAGCTCGCCGATTACGTCGGCTACTTGAGCGCGCTATCGCAGTCGGAGTTGCGGCAGTTTGGGGATACCGAGACGAGCATGGAGCCAGTGTGGAAGTCGGCGCCGGTCTCGCCCCTTCTTGCCAAAGGCGTCATGTTACAAGCCAACTCCTACCTATCCGATGGCAAACCCGCGAAGGCCGTGGCACTGCTCGAACAGCATCGCGAGGATTTGCCGCAGGCCCAGGCCGAACTGCTGCTGGCGCGCAGCTACGAGGCGGATGGAAACGCTTTCGCTGCCGCCACGCACTATCAAAAAGTGTACGCCGAATGTCCTTTGTCGCAAGAAGCTTCTGAAGCCGAAGCCGCCTTGGGTCGTTTTCCAGCGCCCACTCCGCAGGTTCGATTGGCGCGCGGCCTGAAACTTGTCGATGAAGGCGACTATACGCGCGCGGGCAAAGAGCTCACCGCGATGCTGCCGCAGTTGACCGGCGCGGAGTTGGACGTCGCCCGGGTTCGCATCGGCGCGGCGCGGTATCTCGCGCGAGAGAACAAACCGGCTTACGAATACTTGAATTCGCTTCAGCTAGCGACGCCCGAAGCCGAGGCGGAGCGTCTTTATTACCTCATCGAATGCCAGCGCCGTCTGGATCGGATCGACGAGATGAGCGCCACTCTGGGAAAGCTATCGCAATCGTCGCCGCAAAGTTATTGGCGAATGCGGGCATTGACCAGCGCAGCGAATTACTACGTAGCGCACAACCAGGCCGACACCTCGCAACAGCTCTATCGCGCGTGCGCCGATTCGTTCGCCGGCAATCCGCAGTCGGCGACATGCCAGTGGAAGTTCACCTGGGCAGAGTACTTGCGCAACCCCGCGGGCGCCGCAAGCCTGCTTCAGGAGCACCTGAAGCGCTATCCCGATTCGGATCGCACCGCGACCGCGCTGTATTTCCTCGGACGCGTTGCGGAGTTGAAGAGCGATCCTGGAACGGCGCGCGTTTACTACGAAGAAATCAACAGTTGGTATCCGAATTATTATTACGCCATGCTGGCACGCGATCGTTTGCGATCGGTTGCCAATGCCGAGCGCTCCACCGAAGCGGCGCAGTTTTTGAGCAGCATCCAGTCTCCCAAGCGCAAGCGCGGTGAGAGTTTTGAAGCCACCGCGGCGACACGGCAACGCGTGGAACGGGCGCGCTTGTTGGCCACCGGCGGCTTGGAGGACTTGGCGGAGATTGAACTACGATTCGGAGCAAAGACGGACAGCCAGCCGCATGTCTTGGCTCTGGAGCTGGCCGAGCTTGCCAATCGCCGCGACGCTCCCGATCAGGGAATTCGCTACATCAAGAATTTCGCGCCCGGTTATCTGACTCTGCCGATCGATAACGCCCCGGAAAAATTCTGGCGCCTGGCTTTCCCCTTGCCTTACCGGGAGTCGCTGGAAGAAAACTGCCGTGCGTTATCGCTCGATCCATATCTGGTTGCCGCGCTCATCCGGCAGGAATCTGAATTCAATCCCAAGGCGGTTTCGCGCGCCAACGCTCGCGGCCTGACGCAGGTCATGCCCTCCACGGGACGCGAACTCGGCCGGAAATTGAAGATTTCCGGATATCGCACCAGCATGCTGTTCCAGCCCTCCACTAACTTGAGAATCGGTACCTTCTATTTGAAGGTGTTGCTCGATCAACTGCAGGGCAAATGGGAAGAGACGCTGGCGTCTTATAACGCCGGCAAATCGCGTGTTGTGGGCTGGGTGGGCGCAACCAACTACAATGAGCCGGCTGAGTTCATCGAAAGCATCCCCTTCAACGAAACCCGTGTCTACGTCCAGAGCGTGCTGCGCAACGCCGAAGTATATCGGCGCCTGTACGGCGCCAAAGCGCGCTGACCCTTAAACGCTGATTACTGGGCAAGGCGATCGACGAATGATGGAATGGACATTGGTGCGCAGCGGCCCCAGCATGCGTGTGGCGTGACCGCGTCCGATTACGAGCAGGTCGGCGCTATGATGCAGCGCCGCCTGTTCTACGATGCGCGGAACTTCGCCCGACGCGATACAAAGCTGGGCCCCTGTTCCAACGGTCCGTTGCATTTCGCCGATCGCCTTGCGAGCTTCTTCCTCCAAGTACCCCTGGAGTTCAGAATCGAAATATTTCTCGGGCCCGGCATCCGGCCCCGGCACGCCGTGAACCAGCCATAGCTTGGCGTTGAAGTTACACGCAAGCTGGGCAGCGAATCGCAATGTGACCAGGCTGCTCTTGGTCAGGTCCACGGCGCACATGATCCGTTCCAACACAGGAGGCCGGGCCGGTGGCTCATTGAGATGCACGCCAGTCCATACGGGACAAGTGGAATCGTGCAACACTTTCGCGGTCACCGACCCGAGCAACAGCCTGCGAAAGACGCCGTAACCATGCGTCGGCATCATGATCAGGTCTGTTTCCTGCTCCTGTGCGAACTTAGTAATCTCGGTTGCTGGGTCACCTTCCAGCATGACGCGTTGGACGTCGCGTCCTTCAAACCGACCCTCCAAATATTTGCCGAGTTCTTTCTCGCGCGCCTCGCGCATCGAACCGGTATCGGTCAGGGCCATGTAGCCGTACCAATCGGTGGCATAAGCGGGCGGCGTTTCGAGTACGTGAAGTAGAGTTACACCGGCGTTGAATTTCTTCGCCATCGTTTCGACGTAGGGGACGGCCGCAGTGCAGCTATCCGACATGTCGATCGGGAAGAGAATCTTCTGAAAAGCCTGCATCACGTACCCCCTTTCGCTGCTAACATATGCACGGATAACTTGTGCACGTCGGCTGCCACTATTGATAGATGGGATTTCGGCAGGATTTAGACGAACGAAGAAGCCTGTTGGCTGTTATAACGCCCAACGCCTGGGTGTGCACTGCGTTAAATCACGCATTCGCGCTCATCGGACTTGAAGTACGGCGGCGCCGCGAATGGCATCGTTCTTGAGAGCGTTCAGGGCGCGATTGGCGTCCGCGAGCGGGAAGACTTCCACTTGGGTGCGAATCGGAATTTCGGCGGCGGTGCGCAGGAAGTCGTGCCCATCTTGACGGGTGTTGTTGGCGACGCTGCGGATCACGCGCTCGTGATAGAGCAGGTTGTAATCCAGCGGAGGAATTTCACTCATGTGGATTCCGCCGAGCGTCAACGTTCCGCCCTTCTTCAACGCCTTCAAAGCAGCGGGAACGATTTCGCCGGCCGGCGCGAATACGATGGCGCTGTCGAGTTTGGCGGGCGGTTCATCGATGGTTCCACCGGCCCACACGGCGCCCAGTTCAAGCGCGAGTTTCTGGTGCCGCTGATCGCGCGTGCATGCGTAGACTTCGGCGCCCCAGTGGCGCGCAACCTGGATGGCGACGTGCGCGGCCGCGCCGAATCCGTAAAGTCCCAAGCGTCCGCCGCGCTGGATGCCTGAGAGACGAAGCGATCGGAAGCCGATGATGCCCGCGCACAACAGCGGCGCAGCCTGCAAGTCGCTGAAGCCTTCCGGGATCGGATAGACGAAACTCTGCTCGGCCAGCACGTATTCCGCATAACCGCCGTCGACAGTGTAACCGGTAAAGCTCGGATCGTTGCAAAGGTTTTCTTTTCCAGCTTTGCAGTATTCACAGGCGCCATCGGTGGAGTGCAGCCAGGCGATCCCGACCTTCGTTCCGATCGGATAGAGGTTTGCCTCAACACCCGCGGCCTCGATCACGCCGACTACTTGATGGCCCGGTGTAAGTGGCGATTTGCGCGGCGGGAGTTCTCCTTCAATCACGTGCAGATCGGTCCGGCAGACGCCGCATGCGTTCACGCGAACCAGCACTTGCCCGCTCTGCGGCAACGGCTTCGCGACATCGATCAGCTCAAGAGGGTTGGTCTCAACAGGCGCGGGAGTTCGAAACACGCAGGCTTTCATCGCCGGCCTCTATTACCAAGTTACTTCGAGTAGGGAAACGCCGTGGCGCGGCAGAGCGAACTCAATCCCGGCTCGACCGCCTGAAACGGAAATCCAGCGCGGCGATTCCAGTAGCTCTAGTTGTCCGGCCGCTTCGAGGCGCGCGGTCTGTTCGGGAGTGGGTTGTTGCGGCGATCCCATTTGCTTCCACACGGTGTAGGCATTGCTGTACGTCTCATCGATGCGATAGTGACGCACCAAGACGCGCGACGCCGCAGCCGGCAGCGCGGTCCAGTTCATGTGGACAGGAACATCAGCGCCGGGGAGATCATCGTCATGATAATTCCATGCGAGAACCGACATGCCGTGATCCCACAGAGTGGCGATCCCGTCGACATCGGGTTTGGAACGCACGCCCGATGAAAGAATCGCATCCAACCCCACTGCGCCGGTGCTCTCGACTTTAACGCGGTCTCCCTTCATCAGGCCGAGCATGCGAAACACGTTGAGGACCGGCTTGTCGACGCCATTGGTCGCGAGCGTGCGGAAGCCGTCGAAGTAGGGCTGGCCTTCGAACTCAAAAGCCCAGGTCAGCATGCCTTCGATGTTGCCCTGATGGCGGTCGGCCAAGGCGATGATGTTGCCCAGAGCGGCGGCTGTGTAGCTGGGATACATGCTGCCATTGCGATAACCGTTGCGCGGATTAGTGCGTGACGAGCAGGCGGCGCAACCCTCCGGATCCGCCTCGCTCAAGATGATCGGAAGATTCTTGAACTGGGCGAACGAGGTTAGGATTTCGAGACCGCGCGACACGTCCTGCATTTCGTTCGCGAGACTCATCTGCACGTGATCTTCGACGACTCGAGGACTGCCCTTGGCGTGATAGCTGACGAAGTCGAGCGGAGAGCCAGTTTTCCCGGTGGGGTAATTTTTCCCGCGAGCACAGTGATCCAGGAATTGGCGAAGATACTCAGCCGCCTTTGGATTGCGCGGCGAAGTGGTGGCCGGTCCACCTACGCGGGCGCCCGGAAGAGCGCGTCTCACGGCATCGACGGCGTAATCGTACAGTTCGTTGTATTCGGCGGGCGTGCCGTGCCAATAGAAAATGTCAGGTTCGTTCCAGACTTCCCAATACCAGGACTCGGCTTCCTGCTGACCGTAGCGTTGAGCGCAATGTTTTGCCAACTGGTAAGTCAACTCAGCCCACTTCTTGTAGTCTTTGGCCGGATAAGCCCAGCCGGTGTCGATCGGGGTGGTGGGCCAGTTGTGCTGATACGGCTCGGGTTTGGTGGAGAGCGCCTGTGGCATGAATCCGATTTCGACGAACGGCTTGGCGCCGGCGTCGCGGTATGTGTCGAAGATGCGATCGACGATGGTCCAGTTGTAGACCGGGCGTCCAGATGCGTCCTCGGTGTAGGCGTTGGTGGAGCCCCACTTCAGCGCCGGAGTCCCATCGCCGGTCGTCAACAGGTTGTGCGCGCGAATGTGCACCGGCACGGGACTGAGCGCGACCAGCTCAGAAACAAGCTTCCGGCCATGCGGCATGTAGGTGTAATTCGGTTCGTCATAGCCGAAGTAGGACCAGACAGGTTTCCACTTGCCGAGCTTCGTGGCGGCGTCCACGTTCATGGTCACGGTTTCCTGCGGCCAGGCGAACATCGGCAGGAGGAGCAGGACGGCCATTCGTGACGGCGGCATTCTCGTAATAGTAACCTGATGTCGGATGGTAATTCCCGGTTGGCATTTTACGCGGAGCATGGTGCAACGGCGCACGCTGCTCTTTCAACTGGTGCGGCGCGACTTCGAACAGCGCTTCATCGGCTCGGCGGCGGGCTGGCTATGGGGACTGATCCATCCGGTGGTGCTGCTGATCAGTTGGGTATTCGTATTTCAGGTCTGCCTGGGCATGACGCTGCCGTCCAATGAAGTGACGCAGAACTATTCGCTGTTCCTGTTCTGCGGCTTTCTTCCCTGGCTGCTGTTTCAGGAGACGGTCTTGAGATCGGCCTCGTCGCTACTCGATAACGCCAACCTGATCACGAAAACCGTTTTCCCGGCCGAGATCGTGCCGGTTTCGATCTTCCTGTCTTCGCTGATCAACCACCTGATGGCGCTGTCGCTGGTGATCGCAGTGGTGGGATTCTACACCGGCCACTTCAGTCTATGGTTGTTTTTGCTGCCCATCTACATGCTGCTGATTGGATTGTTTGGCGTGGGTGTCGGCTGGATTGTTTCGAGCTTGCAGGTATATTTACGCGATACGGCGCAGGTGCTTTCGGTGGTGCTCACGTTTTGGTTCTGGATGACGCCGATCATGATCGACGAGCAGCATATCCCGCCGCAGGTGCGGTTCATCGTACATATCAATCCGCTGGCTTTTGTGGTGCGCGCCTATCGCGAGCGGCTGCTGTCCTATCGCGTGCCTGATCTCGAGGAGTTTGCGATCCTGGCGGCTTATTCGCTAGCCGCGTTTCTGATCGGCGGACTTTTTTTCCGTCACCTGAAACGCGGCTTCGCGGACGTGCTGTAGCCGGTGCGGTCAGCTACATATTGCCTTCGTCGGCCGATGGGCCGTAGATCGCGGGCACCGGGATGTCGTTTAGGCGAAGGTACACACCCAGTTGCGCGCGATGGTGGATGACGTGGTTCATGACAAAACTGCGCAGAATTGCCATGCGCGGCATGGTGAAGATCGGCTGGCCAGTTTTCAACAGCGACCAGGGTTTCATGAAGGCTTCGTCGTTCGCCGCCGCGATGGCTGCGCGCGCTGCCGCCGCATTCTTGTCGAAGCGCTCCAGCAGTTCCTTTCGGGAGGCCGCCGGATCTTCTTTGTAGGGCGGAGCGCCGGGCGGTTGAATGTCGAACGAATCCTTAGTCATGGTGTCGACGGCCCAACCGGTCATGTTGGCGATATGGGTGGCGAGCGAGATCATGCTAAAGGACTTGGGATGTGGTTTCCAGGCGAATTTGTCCTCGGGCACGCGCTCGAGCGTTTTGCGGGTGTTGG
>JBGPSX010000003.1:0-27515 GCA_041490325.1 Bryobacteraceae bacterium
AAGGGTTCACGCCAGGCATTCATCCCACCGCGATCATCGCGAAGGGCGTCCAGATTCCGGCTTCCGTTGGGATTGGCCCGTACGTGACCATTGGCGCGGGCTCCCGGATCGGAGAGCGCGCCTGCATCGGAGCCGGCTGCGCGATTGGATCGAATGTCCGCATCGGGCCGGACTGCCTTCTGCACGCCGGGGTCAGCATCTACGACGACGTGACGCTGGGCCACCGCGTCATACTGCACTCCGGTTGCGTGCTCGGCGCCGACGGTTTCGGATTCGTCCGCGCTAGTGACCACTACGAGAAGTTTCCACAGATTGGAACGGTCGAGATCGGCGACGATGTCGAGATCGGCGCCAATTCCTGCGTGGATCGCGCGGCGCTGGGCGTCACACAAATCGGCGACGGCGCCAAGCTGGACAACATGGTCCACATCGCGCATAACTGCCGCATCGGACGGCACGTGGTCATTGCCGCCCAGACCGGGCTCTCGGGCGGCGTAGTTGTGGAAGATTATGCAGTGATCGGCGGGCAAGTCGGGATCGGCGACAAGGCCCGCATCGAGACCGGCGCCGTGCTGGGCTCCGGCTGCGGCATCCTCACGTCCAAGATCGTTCGCAAAGGCCAGGTGGTGTGGGGCACGCCCGCGCGTCCGCTCAAAGAACACCTGGAGCAGTTGGCCAATCTCGCGCGTCTGCCAGAACTCCGCAAACAGGTTGCGGAGTTGAAAAAAAAGTCGCGAAAAAAAGAAGAAGGCTAAGCCGCGCCTGCGCTTTTTGCGAGAGCCGGCGGCTTGCGCACGCTCGACGTGGCGCGGTCGAGAATGGCATCGGCCTGGTCCACCAATTGCTGGAGCTTCCGCATGTACTGCCGGGCTTGCAGTTGTTCAGCGGGCAGCGTCATCTCCAGATAGTAGGCAATGGCTTCAATAGAACTCAGCGGCTGGCGCAAATCATGCACCAGGTTTCCAATCGTCTCATCGGCGAGTGGAGCTGTGCTGGGGACTTCAAAGTAGACGGGTGATTCAACTAAGACAGCGTGTGCAGCAGACATCTTTCGGAAATCCCTTCCGTACGCCCGGTAAGCAATCACGGGAAACGAGCGTAAGCATCGAACGGCGCAGAACGATTTATACCGCCAAAGACTGCCGCTCGTCAAGAGTATCGCAGTTAAATTTTTTCAGAGTGAACTGGACCACGCTTCACGCGGTCACGGCGCGTTCATTTCTCGCGAGCGATTGGCGCCACAATTCCACTCACCGCTCGAAGATAATCTCCTGGAGCGATCAGGATTTGCGTGCCGCGAACTCCAGCGGAGATTGAAATTACGTCGAACAATTCGATGGTCTCATCGGCGTACACAGGATAGTGGTGCTTCACGCCCAGCGCCGTGACGCCGCCGCGAATGTATCCCGTGAGCGGTTGCACTTCCTTCAACGCCAACATTTCAATGCGGCGGTCTCCGGTGACGCGCGCTAGCGCTTTCGAATCCAACTCGGTGTTTC
Organism: Bryobacteraceae bacterium; assembly: GCA_041490325.1. Taxonomy (GTDB): domain Bacteria; phylum Acidobacteriota; class Terriglobia; order Bryobacterales; family Bryobacteraceae; genus Palsa-89. The sequence goes on from JBGPSX010000003.1 coordinate 1,500, forward strand.
CTGGAACCACCGCCAGATAAACTCCGCCGCGATCGCCGCGCACAGCCAGCGTTTTGAAGACTTGCTCTGGCGGCAATCCAATCTTGGCCGCCACCGTCTCGGCGCTGAGATCGTCAGGATCCACGTCGTACTCGCGCAGCTCATAAGCGATTTGGAGCGAATCCAAAATGCGTGTGGCGTTGGTCTTCAATGCCTCGCGAGTCCTTCGAGCAGAATACCAGTCAGGTCCGAGATAAGGATGCAGCCGGCGTTATCGGCAGTGTAATCCACTTTCGGCATGTCATCCACGGTGATGGCGATCGCGATGCGGCCGCCGGGCGAGTAGACCATCCCGGCATCGCTGCGCAGATGATCGAGCGCCCCGGCCTTGCTCGCGACCGTGAGACCACCGGTCCTGCGCGCGATGCCGCTGTTGTCTTGCTGCCGCTTCAGGATAGCGATCATCTCTTGCGACGCCGCGCGGTTTACGACCTCGCCCAGTTCCATCTTCTGTATGAGTCCCGCGATCTCGCGCGGCGTCGTGACGCCAAATCCGAAGCGTTTGTTTTCTTCGAGCAAACCCGCCCGGCTCCACCCGCTGGGTGGCTTGCCGTTGATGATCTTACGCAGGCAGCGGGTTTGCTTCAATCCCAGGCGATCCATCTCGACGTTGACCGCGTCGGCGCTGAATCGATCGAGCAGGAGATTCGTGGCCGTGTTGTCGCTCATGACGATCATGAGATGCACCAGGTCGCGCATCGGCAAATGAACGCCGCCGGAGAATTCGCGGAGGATGCCCGAGCCTTCCACCTTGTCTACATCGCGTAGAGCGAGCTCGTCCGTCCAATTGGCCTTGCCTTGCTCCACCGCGTCGAAGACCGCAGCCATGATCGCCAACTTAATGGTGCTGGCGGTCCGAACGCGATCATTCTCACGCAGGCCGTAGGTCTCACCGCTGTCGAGATTCTGGGCGAACAGACTCACCCTGCCTTGAAATCCGGCCACGGCAGCGTGAACACGCAGGTCCATGCGATCGCGCCGCGCGTCCGACTGTCCCCAGAGCACGACCGGCAGAGCGCACACGATGACAACGTTACGCATACGACGACTGATACCACAGGAGCGCGTCGTGCGAAGAGCTGGCCCGGGATCCCTGGCAACGGCTGCAGTTTAGTTCCAGGCTTGAATCTTCGATTCAATCTCGAGTTTCAATTGATCTGGATCGAAGACGAAGCGCGTACGGTGCGCGACGGGCAGTTCTTCGATGGCTTCGGCGTAGGTTCGCTCGCAGAGCGGAGGAACCACAGCGAAACCTAGCGTGTCAGCCAGCCTGTCGGCCACACGCACCAGATGAACCATACGAAACGGCTCAGTGGGCACTTCATGGTGATGGGCAACCACTTCGGTCAATTCCGCCGGGAAGGGCACCGTTTCCATTAGCCATGCGCCGGCCTGGCAATGATCGATGTCGAACAAGTCTCGTTCCGTGCTCAGGAGGTCGAAAGCGTTTTCGCCCGAGACCGCCAGCAAGTTGGCGTACTCATCCGGATACTTGACCAGCAGCGCCAGTCTGCCAAGATCCCGCAGCAGCCCCGCCACGTACGCAGTATCGGGATCCAGCCGGCAGGCGCGCGCCAGCCGGCCCGCTAGGATTGCTCCAGCTAAACTGTTTCGCCAGCAAACACGCAAGGCTCTGACCTTAAGCGCGGGCCCGACGAAATCTCCGAGCGCGCGTGTCAGACTGATGGCCTTCACGCGTTGCACTCCTAGGATGACGATGGCGTGCGAGATGGTCTTCACCTGACGTTCCAATGCAAAGAGTGGGGAATTCGCCATTTGAAGGACGCGAGTAGCAAACGCCGGATCAGCCGCAATGATCCTGCCAGCTTCGTGGATGTTCACGTCTTCTTTCGAAAGCAGCGCAATCAGCCGTGTCGCTACCACCGGGAACGACGGCAGATTGGCCAAGGCCCAAGGCGCAGTAATGGTTGGTTTTATGATCGTGCTCTCGGCAACTTCAGTCATGCTTTTCCTCTCTTCAATCCCATCCAGGCCGCCGAAAACTTACCCCGCAACAATCCACCCGAACCGCCCTTCGCAAAAATCCACCCTGCGCATGACAGACCCTAACCGAGCCGTGACCAAAGGGAGCGGTTGTTCGGGAAGTTCTTCAGCATCCCGTTAAATCTCATCGGCGCGATCTGGCGATCCATGAGCTCATCTTCTCTATCTATACGGACTCTCGCCGATAAGAAGAGCGAATGACTAAGGGAATAGTCGCGGCGGATGTTCGATTCCTCGAGTACCGCCTAGACGTCATTAGCTGTTGGCCCCCATCGCCTCGCAAACATGCCGTTGCGGAAGGCATATCGCGGCGGCTTGCGGCCATTGCCCGATCGGCGCTCAGTAGATCTGAGGTCGAGGACTTGCTGGCCTTAAGCTGCCAGCTCCTGGATGACGCGTTTCAGGTTGAAGCCGCTAGCTCCAAAGTTCGTTGATGGGACCGTAGAGGTCCTGCTCGGAGAACGGGACGTATTCGAAGCCGCGATGGAACGGATCGTCTTTGCGGATCTTCGTCCAATCGATCCCGAGCGCGGAGTAAATTGTCGCCTCGATGTCTTCGGGGCGAACATACCGGTTGCGCGACCAGCCGAAGTCCACCGTATCGGATCCGGTGGCGTTGGTCGAGCCAATGGCGCGGCCGCCTCGGATCCCGCCGCCTGCGAATACCGCGGTCTGTTGCAGGAAATGGTCGCGTCCACCGGCGCCGGTGAGGGGCCCGATCGTGCGGCCGAATTCTCCCACCAGCACCACCAGCGTGTCATCCAAAAGGCCGCTGGTCTTAAGGTCGCCGAGCATGGCGGAGACGCCATCGTCCAGCGGTTTGCCCATCGTGTACAGGTTATTGCCTCGGGCGTTCTGGGTTCCGTAGATGTCGCTGTGCATGTCCCAACTGCCGAACGTGATCTGCACGAAGCGCGTGCCTTGATTGGCTGCCAGGATCTGCTTGGCGATCAAACAGCTATTGCCAAACGAAGTGGCGCCATAACGCGTGCTGTCCGCGGCCGTATAGCTGAAGGCCTGGTTGACCACGCTGTTATAGGTCAGGCTCTTGGCTGAATTGTAGAAGGCGTTGTAGTCCTGTAGAGGCTGGCCGTAGGGCGCGTCGAGGCGCAGCGGATCGTCGAGCTCGTGCACGCGGCTCCACAGATCGTCAAAGCGCTTCTGGCCGAGCGTGTTGCTGGTATTCGGAAGGCCGGTAGTGGTCGGCGTGATCCGGAACGGACCGTACTGAGCCGGCAGGTAGCCGTTGCCCACCGCCCCGCCGGAATTGAGGGCGATGAAGGGCGGGAAGACCTGGCCGGGCACGGCCTTCTCGATGGCCACGATGCTTCCGATATTCGGCGCGATGTCGCCCAACGCAGCCGCGGGGTTGCGTCCCTTTTGAGTCCAGGTCTGAGCCAGAGAATGCACCAGCGCCCAGGAGTGCATGGATCGCACCAGGACGATGTCGCCCAGCGCTCCCCCGATTTTGGGCATGAGTCCAGTGGGCCAATTCAACCCGTCGATCATGGCGGGATTGAAATTGGACGGCGTCACGCCGTTCGTAAACTTCAGATCGAACGTATCGACGTGACTGGGCGCGCCAGCCAGAAGAATAAAGATGCAGTTCTTGGCTTTGTTTTGCGTCACCGCGCCGGGCTGCGCCACTGTGTCCGCTTCAGCCTTGTTGCCGACCAGGTAAGAGCCCACCACGCCCGATCCGAGAACCTCAAAGAATCGCCGGCGCGTGAAATGCGGGCGATTGAAGAAGGTGAGGTGCGGATGAGGGTGTCGTTCTACAAATTTGTCAAATCGGTGGCACTCGCACATGGCTCTTGTCTCCTCAGTAATTAAAGATGAAATCCACTTTGTTATAGAGCGACCAGAGCAGATTTTCGAGTTCCTGGTTGCGCGTTGAGGCGTTGCTCAGATGGGCCATTGCGGCGGCTTTCTCGGTGGCGGTTGGGTAACGCGAGAGCACCGAAAGGAACAGCGTGTCGATGGCCCGATCGTTGGGCTGGGTAGCAGCCGAGGGCAGCAGGCTCCCTTTCGGCGCGCGCGACATCTGCACGCGGTTCATGACGAAGCTGTCGTTCATCAGGTCGAGTGTTTGCAAAATGGACCCGTCTTCGTGGCGCGGCTGGTCGTCGCGATTACCGCGTAGGAATGCGTCCAGGAAACTCCGGACCGCGCCGCCGTCCGGCGTATTGCGGGGCTCGGGCAGTTGCAAGGCTGAACTGGTGGCGCCGAAAACCGCGCCCAGGTTATAGCTGGGGATGTTGCCGCTCGACTGTGTGACGGCATCGTGCAGTTCTTCGGCCCACAGCCGGCGCACCAGCTTGCGGGCGAACAGGCTCTCCCATTCCGGACTCCAGGTACCCTCGTAGCGCGATGAAAGCTGATAGGCGTTCGAACTGGCGATCTCCCGCATCAGCGCCTTCAGATCGTAATGGCTGTTGATAAAGTCCTGAGCGAGCGCATTGAGCAGTTGCGGATTCGAAGGTTGCAGCGGCCAGGGCTGTGACGTGTCGGCCGGCCAAGGTACTTCGGGCGGGTTGTCGGGATCGAGACGCGCGGGATCGAACTGGTCGGGTGGATCGACGATGCCCATTCCGAAGAATTGCGCCCACATGTAATTCACCGCTGCCCGGGCGAATTGAAAATCGGACGTGACGTACTGAGCCAGCGCGACCCGATAGGGCTGATTCGCGGCCGGCTTCTGTCCGCCGAACATATAGGCCGGCGCGATGTTCCTCAGCGTGCCGACGGGCTGCCGGGCCGGCCGGTTGCCCGTAGTGGTATTCAACGCGTAATCGGTGGCGCCCGTGTCGAGCAGTTGATAAGCTCCGGTTTGAGCCCCTCGACTGTTGGTGACGGTGCGCGAGATAAACGACGACATGCCCCAGGCTTGTTGCCGCGTGGTCTGTGCGCCCCACAGATTCAACTGGTCCAGGTGCCCGCGCCCATTGTGACAGAGGATGCAGTTGAGGTTGGCCAGCGCAAGAAACGTCGTGGCGACATTGGCGGTCTGCTGATCGTAAACGTCTTGGGTGGGTCCGCCGCCCACCACGCCACCAGCCAGCCAGTTCAACTCACCCTTCGTGAAGGCATCGTTGCCGGCGGCTGAGATCATCTCGCGCGCCATCTGATCGTACGGTTTGTTAGCCGCCAGCGAGCTGCGGATATACGTGTTGAAGGCAAGCACGCCTTGCGTGGTTCGCGTAATCTGCGTGTTCTGCGAATTGTTCTGGAAGAAATCGCCGAAGTACAAGGTCCACTTGTCCAGCCACTGCGAACTCGAGAGCAGGCTTTCGATGTATTTCGAGCGCTTATCGGAGGACGAATCGTTGATGAAATTCGAAAGCTGGTCTACGGTTGGGATGTGCCCCGTGAGATCCAGCGTTACGCGCCTCGCGAATTCGAAATCGGTGGTGGCGGGCGCCGGCTTGACGTTGGCCTCCGCCATGGCCTGAAACAAGTAGCGATCGATGGTATTGCTGGTCGCCGGATCGATCAGGCTTCCCGTGCGGGTGCCGGGCGGAGGCGGCGGCATCGAACTGGTCACGGCCTCCGTCAGAGCGCTGGCGGCGAAACGCCGGCCAGGTCCGCGGACCAGTTTACCGTTGCGGAATCCACGCAGCGAGCCCTTCAGAAATCTATCGTGGTCCGGACCGAAGAACGGACAATCAGCGTGCTCGATGGGAAGTTCATCGTCGGCGGCGCGTGCGCCCACCAGAACTAGCGCTGAGACACCCACCAGCACAACGATTGATCTACTTCGTAGCATCCCGTTACCCCCAAGGTTCACGCCGACATCATCAATTCTATGCTATTCACCTAAACACGCAATCCCGGAAATAGGATGCTTGGCGCATAAATTATTAATGAAGTTTGCCGCTGGCTTGGCCGAAGTCCCTTAAGGACTTCCACTTAAGAGCCTTAGGTGAGTCCGGCGCCGCGGGCGGGCGTGCAAGACTAAAAGGCATGGATTTTGTCCTGCATCCCATCGAGGCGCGGGTTCTCGGCGCGCTGCTCGAGAAAGAGATCACCACGCCCGAGTACTATCCGCTGTCGTTGAACGCGCTCACCAACGCGTGCAACCAAAAATCCAATCGGGACCCGGTGGTCAACTTCGACGATTCCACCGTGGAACAAGCGCTGCAATCGCTGCGCGACAAGGGGCTTCTGTTGAGCAAGACGGGGGCCGGCAGTCGCGTCATGAAGTACGGGCATCGCATTTCGGAAAAGCTGAATCTGGGACGGCGCGAGCTGGCCATCCTGTGCGAGTTGATGCTGCGGGGTCCGCAAACTCTAGGCGAATTGAGAACGCGGGCCGAGCGGATGCATCCCTTCGACGACCTCACGGAAGTGGAAGCCGTGCTCGATCGCAATCCCGAGCTCTTCGTGAAGCTGCCGCGCCGGGCCGGCGAGAAAGAGGCGCGCTACGCTCATCTCTTGTCGGGCGAGCCAGCGATTGCGGAGCCTGAGGCCGCGATCGCGCAGCCCCGCCACGATCGACTCAGCGCTCTGGAAGACGAAGTCAAGCAGCTACGGACCGAGATAGAGGAACTGAGAACACAGTTCGCAGGCTTCAAGCGCCAGTTCGAATGAGCAGCGGTCAGATCGACAAACGATTATTTGAAACCGCTCCCTGCGGTCACGGCTAGCGGCATTCATCCCTAGCCGAACTGCGACCAAAGGAGCAAGGTAATCGCGAGCCACAGTATATCGCCCCTAGCTGAGCCGCGACCAAAGGAAGCGGTTTCAACTCTGGCTATGCGGTCTTCTCCTCGGGCAACCGCACCCCCTTCCACACCGCTGGACGGATCGGTATCACTCGATCGGCCAGACAGCTAGTCACGCCCTTCACGGGTCCATGAAAATAGTCGTTCACGGGGAACAGACCATACGGTTCCAGCTCGCGAAAAACGCGTCCCAGTCTCTGTTCAATGCGGTATACCGCGTGGAAGAAGTTCCCGCGGTCCAAGCTGAGCTTCCTGCAGCACAGTTTCCAGTCCGCGCCCAACAGGAAGTGGTAGCGGAAGATGCGATGTTCAAGCCCGGTGAGATTTCTTTTGCTGACGAGGCAAAAGTCGGCCGTGAATTCTTCGTCTTTCCGTCCCCATGCGCCGCGGCGGTCCTTGCCGGCGGCCACCGGGTCCATCGTGACCTTGCTCATGTACTTTTCGCGCGCTGTACACTCGCGAAATCGCTGTAGACAGGCCCTAAAAATCGCCCTAAGTACACAGTTGCACGGATGCGTCGTTTCGTTCCGACCTATCCGCAACCCTAGGCCTACGCAGGTATTGCACCCAGGCGCAGCTAGTGCCAACGTTTCTGATCGTGTCCATTCCATTTCGCCCTCTTCTATCGAAACCCGGAAAGACAACCGAGTCGTGTGTGATGTGATCTAGTCTCATTGCGCCGACCTAGTACGTCAACGCAAAAGACCTAGTTTCACTCAACGAATCAATTCTTCGCTTTTAGGAGGGAGCTGGATAAACCGAACGTTTTCTTTTATTTATATCTCTTATGCCACTCGCGGCACCCGCGAAATTGTATGGCTCCAGACGGTGCTCGCCTACTTAGTCTTACTGGGGCCTATTTCAAACTGAAATACGAGGAGGCGCCAACTTGACTTTCCAGGACGCGCAGCTCAAACTGCTGGCCTACGTCCGGGATCGTATTCAGAACGGCGAGTGGACCGAACGCGGTTTTGCTCGCCGAATTGGCATTTCCCAACCTCATGTCCATAATGTGCTCAAGGGCGTCAGAAATCTCTCACCTGAAATCCTGGAATCGATATTAAAATATTTTCATATGTCGCTTTTGGACCTCGCCACCGTGGACGAGCTGGAAGCCAATCTCAAGGAGCGGAGAGCCCCGGAGCACTTCGCCGAGGTGGCGTCTCTGGAGGCCGCGATTGGCCCCGGGATGCCTTGGCCAGCCGCCATCAACTGGCGCCACCGGTTTCCGCTCCCATTCCGGTCCCAGACGTCGCCCGCCGGTTTAGTGATGGCGCGCCTGGTGGCGGATCCACACATGTACGCAACACTGGGAGATTCCGATATAGCATTGCTTGACACTTCGGGACGATCCCGTTCGCACATCTCGCCGGAAGGCTTGTATGTTGTGATTCAGGGCGACGAAGCATTGCTGCGTCATGTCCGGCCGGGTGCGCAGGGCTACTATCTGGTGACCGATACGAGCATGGCCAGCCCGGCGCAATGGGAGCGGCTGCGAGTCGTGGCGAGCGAGCTGACCAAGATCGTCAAAGCGCGCGTGCGATGGCTGGGGCGCGAACGGGATCGCGATCTCGCCTTATATCAGCGCGGCCGCTTCCTGTGAGCCCCGACCTCCTGGTAGGCTTCGAGCACCTCGGTCGCAGTTCGATCCCAACTGAATTTCCGTACTTGCTCGAAGCCTCGCGCCACCAGCCTGAGCCGCAGATCGGGATCGAGGAGAACCTCGCGCATGCCGCGCGCAATGTCGAAGACGTTGTCTGGATTGACGATCACCGCGGCGTCATCCACCACTTCCGGGAGCGAGCTTACGCTGGAGCAAACCACCGGCGTGCCGCAGGCCATGGCTTCAAGCGGCGGCAGGCCGAATCCTTCATACAGCGATGGGAAAACGAACGCCGACGCGAGTTGGTAAAACGCCCGCAGCGTTTCGATCGGAACGAAGCCGAGAAATCGAACGGCGTCTTCCACGCGGCTCTCCCGGACGGCGTGCCGTAAGCCGGGGTGCCGCGCGATCTCATCGCCAATGATGACCAGACGCAAGTCGCGGTACTGCGCATGCTCCCGAAGTTCGCCGCGCAGGACGGCAAATGCCTCCACCAGGCGCGGAATGTTCTTCTGCGGATTGGTGCGTCCGACATACAACAGGAATGGATACTGGATGTTGTAGCGATCCAGCACGCGCTGAATTTCCGGTGGATACGCCGCGGCATGGCTGCCGGCGGCTGCGATGGGCGCGTTGCCGGCAGCGCAGAAAATCGGATCGGGCGCGTTGTAAACCACTCGGATACGGCTGGCCGGAATTCCGAGCACCGCTTCGACGTCGTGGCGCGTTGCGCTGGAGACGGCCATCACGCGGTCGGCCCGCAACAGGCCCCGGCGCAAGTAATAGCGTCTCAGGTTACTTCGGTAGCCGGACTGGCTGGCGAATAGCAGCGAGCTCATATCGTGGATCGTCACGATGTAAGGCTTGGGCATGAGCACCGGCACTGCATTCAGAGGGACGTGAAACAGATCCGCCTCGAAACGGCGCAGAAACAGCCCGTACCCCAATTGGGCGAGGCCGGTCTTGCTTTTTCGCTCGTACAGCGCAGTAGTGAAATTAGACGGCAGCCCCGCGAACTCGGGCACGCTAGGCGTATTGATGACCAGCGTGTAGCGATTGACGGTATCGACTTTGGCGAGCGAACGAACCAGATTCCGGATGTAAGTTCCAATGCCGAAGTCCGCCACCCGGCGGGCATCGAAAACGATCCGAAGCGACATTGTGGGCCGCTAGGCTGTCGCGCGCGCCAATTTCCAGCTATAGAGGGGATAGCGCTCCGCTAGCGTCGTCACGCGCCGGCGCACCGAGGCCAGCGTTTCTTCGGAACTGATGTTGGCGAGAACCTCCGCGATCAATGCGCCTACTTCGCGCATCTCAGCTTCACCGAAACCGCGCGTCGTTACGGCCGGACTCCCCAGACGGATTCCGCTCGGATTGAGCGGCGGATTCTGATCGAACGGGATAGCGTTCTTGTTCACCGTGATGTACGCTTCATCCAGCGACTTCTCGGCTTCCTTGCCGCGAATGCCCTTGGCGAACACATCCACCAGAATCAAGTGCGAATCCGTGCCGCCGGAGACGATGCGGAAACCCTCCGACTGCAGGCTCTCTCCCAGCGCCTTGGCATTGGCGATCACTTGCTTCTGGTAGGTCTTGAATTCGGGCGCCATGGCTTCCAGGAAACAGACCGCCTTCGCGGCCATGACGTGCACTAGAGGTCCACCTTGCACGCCCGGGAAAACCACCTTGTCGATGGCGGCGGCGTATTGCGCGCGCGACAGGATCATGCCCGCGCGCGGTCCTCTGAGAGTCTTATGAGTTGTGGAGGTGACGATGTCCGCGTACTCACAGGGATTCGGATACAGGCCGGTGGCGACCAGTCCGGAAAAGTGCGCCATGTCCACCAGAAGAAGCGCGCCAACCGAGTCGGCGACTTCGCGGAAGCGCTTAAAATCGATGATGCGCGGATAAGCGCTGCCGCCGGCGATTATCATCTTGGGCTTGTGTTCCGCGGCCAGCTTGGCAAGTTCCTCGTAGTCGATACGCTCGTCTTCCCGGCGCACGCCGTAGGGAACAACGTTGTACGTCTTGCCGGAGAAGTTGAGCGGATGGCCGTGAGTCAGGTGACCGCCATGCGCGAGGTTCATTCCAAGGATCGTGTCGCCGGGTTGGATAACGGCCGAGTAGGCTGCTTGGTTGGCTTGTGACCCGGAATGCGGCTGGACGTTGGCATGCTCGGCGCCAAACAGCTTTTTCGCCCGGTCTCTTGCGAGGTTCTCGACGATATCGGTGAACTCGCATCCGCCGTAGTAACGCTTCCCCGGATAACCCTCGGCGTACTTGTTCGTGAAGACGCTCGAGGTTGCTTCGAGCACGGCTTCAGAAACGAAATTCTCGCTAGCGATCAGCTCCAGCCGTCCATGCTGGCGCTCCACTTCGTGTTGAATCGCTTCGTAGACGTCCGGGTCGACAACGGAAAGAGGGCGCGACATTCGCTCTTGGTCAGTCATTAGTAATAGTTTAAGCCACCGTAGGGCACACTTTAGTGTGCGCGGGGCTTCAGCCCCGCCGCGACCAAACGAATCTCACCATAACCGATGTCGGGCGGCAGCGCGTCCTTAACCGGCTTGATGCGCGCAACGCCAAGTTGCTTGATCGCCGCTTCAATCTGTAGACGCCGCTCAACAGGAATCCACTTCTCGTCAAACGGGACGCGCCCGCGTTCCACCAGCTCCGCCACCAAATCGATGACGCTGTTCAGGCGGCGCTCGCGAATCGCGCCTATTTCCTCGAACGTTCGACCTTCGCCGAGAAGCCGTATGGTCTCTTCGGCGGGCGAGACACTGGATTCCGCGCGTTTGGAAGCGCGCGCTCCGCCCCGATACGCCGCAAGCGCAGCGAGAATGGATGCGCCCAGCGCAGCGGCCTTCTTCTCGCCGATGCCGGACACGCCCAGCAGATCAGCCTGCGTCCGCGGCAGCTTACGGCACAGATCTTCGAGCGTGGTGTCGTGGAGCACGATGAACGCTGGCACGTTGTCGCGCTGAGCCACCTCACGCCGCCATTCGCGTAAGTACTCGAGCAGTTCGGCATCCTTCGGCTCGCCCGCCGCCGTCCGGGCGCCGCCCTTCTGCTTTCGGCGCTCGGGCTTGGCCTCGATCGCGAGCGTCGCATCCGCTTTGACGGTCATCCAATCCGGCGTCGCGCCGCAAACATCGCAAGCATCACAACGTTCCCATTTGGGAGTTTCGCCGAAGTGCAGACAAATCTGCCGGTGCCGGCACCCAGTCGATTCGGCGAATCCGCGGATGACGTGATAACGCTGCCAGGCGCGTTGTTGCTCATCGCGATCGGAAACTGCCTCGATGAAGTGCGCCAGCAGACCAGCATCCTTCTTGCGCCACAGCAGCGCGCAGTCCGACGGCAGGCCATCGCGTCCGGCGCGTCCGGCTTCCTGATAATACTGTTCCAGCGACTTCGGCAGCGAGAGATGGATCACCGCTCGAACCGCCGCTTTATTGATGCCGAGCCCGAACGCGATGGTACCCACCAGCACGCGAACTTCATCCGACATCCAACGTTCCTGGTTGCGCTGCCGCGTCTTCGATTCCATCTTCGCGTGATATGGGATCGCGGCGATCTTCTTCTCCGCGAGAAAATCGACGGTCGCTTCCACCTGCGCGATGGTCGGCGCGTACACAATCACGTTGTCGCCAGCGTGAGCGCGCAGGGCCGCCACCAGCATCCGCCGCTGCGTCTTCTCGTTTTCACATTGCGTCACCAGATAACGAAGATTGGGGCGGTAAAAGCTGCAGATGTATTTGTCGGGTTCGTGCAACTGAAGCTGCGCGAGGATGTCGTGCCGGACGCGCTGCGTAGCGCTGGCCGTGAAAGCGGCGATCGGCTTGCCGGGGAAGCTCGCGCGCAGACTGCTCAATTGGCGGTACTCCGGCCGGAACTCGTGTCCCCATTCGGAAATGCAGTGCGCCTCATCGATGGCAAAGAACGCGATGGGCACGCGCGAGAGCCAGTTCACGGTCTCCGGTTTCGCGAGCCGTTCGGGCGAAAGATACAGCAGTCGATACGCGCCGCGCGCAGCTTCTGAAATGATGCTCGACTGCTGCGCCCACGGAATCGAGCTATTCAGTACCGCCGCCGGTATGCCCATCTGGCTGAGTTGCGCGGCTTGATCCTGCATCAGTGCGATAAGCGGCGAGATGACGATCGCGGTTTGATTCGATACGAGAGCCGGTAATTGGTAGCAAAGAGACTTGCCGCCACCAGTCGGCATCACGACCGCGGTGTCGTGTCCGGCGAGGATGCTTTGAATGACGCGCTCCTGCAGCGGACGGAATTCATCGTAGCCCCAATAGCGGCGCAAGGGTTCGTGCAGGTCGATCGTAGACGGCAAGATTCATTTTGACTGATGCGCTGGAGCAGCGGAACCCTGGGTTACACTGAAACTCTCATGTTTTGGAGTAGGCTCTTTATTCCAACCCGGCGAGAGACGCCGTCGGAAGCGGACACGGTGAGCCAGCAACTGCTGCTACGCGCCGGCTATGTCCGCCATCCCGCCGCCGGGAGCAATGCTTATCTTTTTCTCGCGCGGCGGGTGTTGAGCCGGATTACGAAAATCGTGCGCGAAGAGATGGAGGCGATCGGAGGCCAGGAAATGTTGTTGCCCGCTTTGCATCCCGCGGATCGCAAGGCCGGAGGTAAGAATGCAGAAGAACTATTCGCGGCGATAGCGGGCGGAGAGTTGCGCAGCTACAGAAATCTTCCTCAGACCTGGTATCAAGTGGGCCCAGCGTTCCGGGAGGAAGCGCGCTCCAAGTCAGGAATGTCGCGTGCGCTCCAGTCCCTCGAAGCGGAATCTTATTTTTTCGCGATCGATGCGGCCGGCCTCGAGACTTGCTTTCAGAGGCACGCTGCTGCATTTTCTCGTATTCTCGATCGTTGCGGAATACGCTGCGTCGTCGCGACCGGCTCGCAGTCTGTGCATTTTCTCGCGATCTCTGAGGCTGGCGAAGATTCGGTCGTGCGCTGTTCCGGTTGCGGCTCCGCCCAGTTGCCCGCCACGGCGCAATCGCGCGCAACCGCTCCGTCCGTTGCCGACCCGGAAGGCGATTTCGATCCCGAACCTTTTCACACTCCCGATCGGAAAACCATCGCGGATGTGGCTGCTTTCACGGGCTTGCCCGAGTCTTCACAAATGAAGAGCCTGGTGCTCGTTGCTGACGGCCGGCCGCTGCTTGCAATGCTTCGAGGCGATCATTCTCTGAACGAAACCAAATTCGCGCAAGCTTTGCAGGTTGCCGGCTTTCGTCCCGCGTATCCGGATGAAATCCGAAACTTGTTCGGCGCCGAACCCGGATCGCTCGGGCCGGCCGGTGTGAAGAATTTGCGCACCATCGCCGACACCGCGCTCAAAGGACGCCGCAACATGATCGCAGGCGCCAATCGTGACGACTACCATTTGCGAAACGTCACGCCGGGCGAAGATTTCAACCCGGAGTATTTCGATTTGCGCCAGGTCGTCAGCGGGGATGCCTGTGTTCATTGTGGCGGCGCGCTCGAGTTATCTGCTTGCTTTGAGCTGGCGAGTCACGGCAAACTCGGCGCCCGCGATGTACTCGTAACCAACGAGGCTGGCGCGGACGTCAGCGTGGCCATGGGATCATCCCGTATTGAAGTGGAACGAATTCTCGTTGCCGCCATCGAACAGCATCACGATCGCGATGGTATGACGCTGCCGGCTGCCATCGCTCCGTTCGATGTTGTCGTGACTCCTGTCAACGTCGGAGACAATGCTCAGCGTCGTGCGTCGGAGGAGATCTACCAGTGCTGCACGAGCCACCAACTGCAGGCGCTGCTCGATGACCGCGATGAACGCCCGGGCGTCAAGTTCAAGGATGCGGACCTGATCGGCGTCCCGTATCGGATCACCGTGGGCAAGAAGCTGTCTCAAGGAATGGTAGAGGTTGCCGATCGGCGCGCAAAAACATCCGAGGACGTTGCCAAAGAGAACGTGTCCGCTTACGTCGCCGAAAAGGTGCGGGCGTGAGCGTCGATTGGAACGCCGTACGAAGCGAGTTTCCAGCGCTTGAGAACTGGACTTATCTCAACAGCGCCACGTTCGGCCAGTTGCCGCGGCGTGCCACCGAAGCAGTGGCTAAACACTTCCAACATCGCGATGAACTCGCGTGCGCCGATTTCCTGAGTTGGTACGACGACGCGCATCGGCTGCGTGAAAAAATCGGCCGGCTCATCCAATGCGCGCCGGAAGATGTCGCGTTTGTGCCGAACGCCTCCGCCGCGCTCGGCATTCTGATGGCAGGCGTCGACTGGAATCCGGGCGACCAGATTCTGACGCTTGAACACGAATTCCCGAACAATCTGTACGCCCCAGGCGCCCTCGCGCGCAGGGGCGTCGAAATGATCGAAAGCCCCTGGGAGCGCTTCTACGATTCCGTGAACGCGCGGACGCGCCTGGTGGCCATCAGCTCAGCCAACTACAACACCGGCTTTGCTCCGCCGCTGGAAGATCTAGCGAAGTTTCTGCGAGCCCGAAATGTGCTGCTGTATATCGATGCCACCCAGAGCGTCGGGGCGTTGCGTTTCGATGCCAGCCGGATTCAGCCGGACATGCTGGCGGTGCACGGCTACAAGTGGATGGTCTCGCCCCCGGGCGCAGGCTTCATGTACGTGCGGCCCGAAGTCCGCGCCTGGCTGCGGCCCAATGTGGTCGGCTGGCGCAGCCATAACGATTGGCGCAATGTCGACAATCTGCACCACGGTATCCCCGAGTTCAGCGCCGACGCGGAGAAGTACGAAGGCGGCGGCGTGCCGTTTCCATTGTTGTACGCCATGGAAGCGTCCATCGACCTGATGTTAGAGATCGGGTCAGACGTAATCGAAAAGCGCGTGCGAGATTTGGTGCTAGAAACGCGTGCGATCCTGCGAGGACTCGGCGCCAGCGTCGAGGACTATGACTCATCCATCGTAGCCGCGCGCTTCGAAGGCCGTGACGTTTCCGCGCTCGCAAGGTCGCTAAAGGAACATAGGGTGCTAGTAGCAGCCCGCCGCGGCCGGTTGCGAGTCTCTCCGCATTTCTACAACAACGAGCAAGACCTGCAAGCTTTGCGAAGCATTCTGACCCAACTACTAATGTGAAAAATTGAAAACCGCTCCCTTTGGTCACGGCTCGGCTAGGGGTTATTCGGACATGAGGGCGTACGGACGTATATGCACGTTGCCGCTAGCTATGCACGTTGCCGCTAGCCGAGCCGCGACCGTAGGAAGCGGTATACAACATCTACGGCCAACATTCAGGGCAACCCACAGTTTTGCCGATCCCCTCTCAACGACCTCTTTATTTCCCACGTTTTGATCGACTTGTCAGTTTCATCCCCGCTGTCAAGAAACCACGGGCCGTAGGATCGCAGGTAGAAAGGACCCCAGATGAGCCAGCCAGAACAAAACGAACCCATTGTGCAACCCATGATCGATGAACTTAAAAAACCGGACCACCCCAAACCAAGCTCCAAAGCCCCTCCCAAAGGCCCCGTCCATCCGCCGCAGCCCGCCGAACAAGACCAAGACCCAGGCGGCGGCTACAACGCCGATCATACGATTCCTCAGCCCTGAAGCTGTACCAGCCCGTACTACCTTCCGAAGCGCGAGAATCTGGACGATAATGGAATTAGCACCCCGGTGCTTCATCAGTAGCAACTAAGGAAGGTCTCATGAAGTTTGCCGCCCTCGTTGTGGCGCTTGCAGGCACGTCTCTTCTCTGTGCTCAAGATGCGCCACCCGCTCGTCCCAAGGCCGGAAAAGTCCAGCTCTTCAAACAAGCGGATCTCAAACCCGGAATGAAGGGTTATGCGTGGACCGTCCTGGCAGGCAATGAACCCGAACCCATTCCAGTTGAGATCCTGGGTGTCCTCAAGAATCAATGGGGACCCAAGCAGGACATTATTCTCGGCAAGCTGGGCGGCAAGGCGATCCGCACCAACGTCGCCGGCGGCATGAGCGGTAGCCCGGTCTACATCGACGGCAAGTTGCTGGGGGCGGTAGCGCTGCGGTTCAGCGTTTTCTCACCTGATGCGATCTGTGGCATCACGCCCATCGACCTGATGCTCGAAGTCAACGATTTCGACAATTCGCGTCCCACTGACGCGCGCACGCCCGACAAAGCTGTCGCGCAGGAATCGCTGACCATTCCTTCCGGCATGCTTGCGCAAGTTCTGTCGGCTGGCGCGGCATTCAATGGGTCAAATTCCACCATGGTACCGATTGAGACTCCCCTCACCTTCGCTGGATTCCACGACAACGTGCTGCGCCAGTTTAGCCCGCTTTTCCAACAAATCGGCATGACCGTGGCAGCGGGTGGCGCATCTAGCACGCTCACCGACTCGAAGCCGGCGCCGGGCTGGCAGCACTCGCTGCAACCGGGCGACGCGGTGTCGGGCATCCTGGTCACCGGCGACATGAGCGTCAGCGGCATGTGCACCGTCACCTATAACGACGGCAAACATATGCTGGCCTGCGGTCACTCGTTCTTTAATCTCGGACCGGTCGATATGCCGATGGCCAAGGCCGACGTCATCACCACGCTGGCCTCGCAGTTCCAGCCGAACAAGTTCGGAAATGCCTCAGAGATCGTGGGCGCCCTGAAGCAGGACCGCCACAGCGCCATCATGGGCGAGCTCGGCGCCACCGCCGCCATGGTCCCGGTAACCGTGAAAGTGCGCTCGTTCGGTGATAACAACGCCATTCTCAAAGAAAAGAACCTGCGGTTCAGCGTGTTTGTCCACCAAAAGTGGACACCCTACCTGATGATGTTGACGCTCTTCAATTCCATTTCGGGCTTGAACGACCTAGCTGAAGAAACCACCTATCGCCTGAGCGGAAAGGTGGAGCTGGACGGCGGGCCTGGGCTCGCGCTCTCCACCATACTCGCTCCCGGCGAGAGTCCGGCGCCGGCGCCCATGCAGTTGGCCGGATGGTGGGGCGACAAATTCAATCGCCTGTTCCTGAATCCGGTTCACACTCCCAAGCTCAAGACCGTGGATGCCGTGATCGACATTTTGCCCGAACGCCGTGTGGCCACCATCGAGAACGCCTGGGTACCATCCAGCGAAGTGGAACCGGGCACGCAAGTCCCCGTCAAAGTTTTTCTGCGGCCCTATCGCGGGGAACGAATACAGCGCGACTTCATGCTCAAGATCCCCGCTGGCTTGCCCAAGGGCGATCACCGCATCCTGCTGAGCGACGCCGACACGCTCAATCGCATCCAGACCATGGCCGGCAATTCGGATAAATTCATGGACCTGCCGCAAACCGTGTCTCTCATCAACCAGGAGCGCAGCAACAACAAGCTGTACGTTTCTCTGATCGAGCCGCGGCCCACCGTCTTCTACGAAGACAAAACGCTACCCAGCCTCCCGGCTTCGATCATGAACGTTATGCAGACCGGCCGCACCGCCAGCCGTCATCTGGTGAGCACGTCGGAAAGCGCCGTCGAGCAGGGCAGCATCCCGTTCGACCTGATGATTGATGGAAGTTACTCGCTTAGAATCACCGTAAAGTAGCTCGATCAATGAAAATCTTAAAGCTCCTGCCGGCGGCTGCCGCCTTGGCCACCTGCTTCGCCGTTGAAACCCATTTCTGGCAGCAAGGCGAGCGTACCGACTTCGAAAAAGGCTCCCTCACTCACCTGTCGCTGCGCAGCGACGGCCGGCTCTTTCTCGCCCCTGAATTGACGGAAGTCTTCGACTCGGCCACTCCGTATCTCTGGACCATCGCCTCCGACTCCAAAGGCAATCTCTATACCGCGGGCGGCAGCTCCGGCAGCGGATCGGCGAAACTTTTTCGGATCGACACCGCCGGCAAAAGCCATACCTTTGGCGAACTGGAGGGACTCGAGATTCATGCCGTAGTCGTCGATTCGAAGGATCAGGTCTACGCCGCGACGGATCCGGACGGTAAGGTGTACAAATTCTCGTCAGACGGAAAATCGAAGCTCTTCTACGACCCGCACGCCAAGTACATCTGGGCCATGGCGTTCAACAGCCAGGGCGACCTGTTCCTCGCCACCGGCGATCAGGGCGAGATTCACCGCGTCGCCGCCGACGGTGTGGGATCGGTATTCTTCAAGACCGAAGAGACGCACGCCCGCTCGCTGGCTATCGATGCTCATGACAACTTGATCGTTGGAACCGAACCTAATGGCCTGATCGTGCGCGTTTCGCCGTCGGGCGATGGCTTTGTTTTGTACCAGGCGCCCAAGCGCGAGATCACGGCAGTGGCTGTAACCAAGGACGGCGCAATCTATGCGGCAGGAACCGGCATTAAAGCGGCCAGCGTTTCACCGGCGCCCGGTCCTGTGGCTCCGGCGCCGCTGCCTGCGCCCATCGCGACTCCCGCGCCAGCCGCGGGAAATCTTCGAGAGCGCAACGCTCCGCCGCCGTCGCTTGGCCTGGCCGCGCCGTCTATCGCGGGCGGATCGGATCTTTATCGAATCGATCCCGATGGCTCTCCCCGCAAGGCCTGGTCCAACACCCAGGACATCGTGTACGCCATCGCATTCGATCGCGATAACCATCCCATCCTGGGTACCGGAAATCGTGGAAAGATTTATCGGATCGATTCCGACACGATGAGCACACTGCTGCTGGATGCGTCGCCGACACAGGTCACCGGATTCGGAAAAAACGCGCGCGGCGATCTGTACGCCGTCACTGGGAACATTGGCAAGGTCTATCGCATCGGTCCGGGCATCGAAAAGCGCGGAACCTTCGAGAGCGAAGTGCTGGACGCCGGATCATTCGCCTATTGGGGACGGATCGGTTATCGCGGCTCGGGCAGCATTTCTGTCTCCACGCGAGCCGGCAATCTGAATCATCCGGAAACGAACTGGAGTCCTTGGGCGCCGCTGCAGCCTGACACGAACGCTCCCATTTGCGACACCTGCGGCGGCGGGCGCGCCACTTCGCCTTCGGCGCGCTTCCTGCAATACAAAGTGGAACTCGCATCCTCTGCCAGCGCCTCATCGCCGGACCTTTCCTACCTTGAGATCGCCTATCTGGCGAAGAACGTCGCACCGGTCGTCTCGGAGATCGACATAACCCCGGCCAATTATCGTTTCCCGGCGCCGGTTCTTTCCGTTCCACCGTCTACCAGCATCACGCTTCCGCCGCTCGGCCAAACCAAGAGGAACATTGCGTCTTCAGCGCTCGAACTCGGAAGCAGCCAAACCATGAGCTATGCCAAGGGGCATGTAGGCGCACGCTGGTCGGCGTCCGATGACAATAACGACAGCCTGATCTACAAAGTCGAAATCCGCGGATTCAAAGAATCCACTTGGAAACTGCTGAAGGACGCCGTCAAAGAGCGCTTCCTGAGTTGGGATACGGCCGCTTTTCCCGATGGCGAGTACCTGATCCGCGTCACCGCCTCGGACGCGCCCAGCAATCCACGCGATCAGGCATTGAATTGCTCGTTGGTCAGCGATCCGTTCCTGATCGATAACACGCCGCCGCAAATCCTGAACCTGACTTCTGCCATCTCCGGTAACAAGGTGGAGGTTCGCTGGAAAGCGCGTGATGCTCGCAGCGATATCGATCGAGCCGAGTACTCGATCAATGGCGGCGAATGGCTGCTCATCGAGCCCGTCAACAAGCTGTCCGATTCGCCCGAGGAAGACTACCATCTCTCAGTGGAGCGGACTCCCGGCGAGCAAGTGATAGCGATTCGTGTAACCGACGAATTCGAGAACCAAACCGTCGAAAAAGTCGTGGTGAAATAACATGGCCCCCATCACTCCATACAGCAAATTCCTGGGCGATCGTGAACCAATTCAGGCGATTCGTGACAACATCGAGAAGATTCGCAGCCTGACAACGGGTTGGTCAACCGGACAATTCGAACGCACCTATGCGCCGGGCAAATGGACCGCGCGCCAGATTCTAACGCACCTGGCGCAGACGGAGCTGGCATTCGGCACCCGCATCCGCATGGCGCTCACGGTGCCTAATTATGTGGCTCAATCGTTCGATCAAAACAATTGGCTAGCGCGCGAAGCGACGCTTTCGGGACGTGACGCCACGGATACACTCCTAACACTAGGGAACCTCAACATCGCCCTGTTCGCATCCCTATCCACTGCCGACCGCGCCATCCCCTTCTCACATCCCGAGTACGGCTCACTCACAGTAGACTGGATCATCCACACCGCCGCCGGCCACCAAATCAATCACGTCCAGCAACTCGAGCAGATCGCGGCGTAGCGCGCTCACAACGTTTTCTCACACAACCGCCCCAACGTCAGCAACGCCCGATCATGCGCCTCGGTCCAACTATGCCCGCAGTTAATCCGAATGTAATTCCTATACCTTCCGGTAACCGAAAAAATCCCCCCCGGCAAAATACTGATGTGTTCCTCCAACGCCGCGTGATGCAACTTCACGGCATTGATCCGGGCCGGCAACTCCACCCACAAAAGATAACCACCAGCCGGCCGGCTGATCCGCGTCCCAGCAGGAAAGTATTTCGCGATGGCCTGCCGCACGCCCTCAACCTGCCCCGCCAGAGTCGCTCGCAATTTTTTCAAATGCCGGTCATACCCGCCCGATTCGAGAAACTCCGCGGCCACCATCTGCTGCAGCGAGGGAGTAGCGACGGTCGAGATAAACTTTAGCCGCTCCACTTCGGCGCGGAACCGCCCAGCCACCACCCAGCCCAGCCGAAACCCAGGCGGCAGAATTTTTGAAAACGACGAGCAAAGTAAAACCAGCCCTTTGCGATCGAAGGATTTCACCGTCCGCGGCCGTGGCCCCTGAAAAGCAAGGTCGCCGTAAATATCGTCTTCCACCACCGCAACATCCCATCGCGCCGTCGCTTCCACCAACGCCTTCTTGTATCGATCCGACAGAACATATCCAAGCGGATTGTGGCAATTCGTCATCACGACGCAGGCCTTCACGCGATGCTTCCGGATCGCGCGCTCCAGCTCCTCCAAATCCATTCCCTCCTGGGGATGGGTCGGGATCTCGATGACCTTGATGCCCAGCGAGGCGGCGCTTTCGAGAATCGCAAAGTAGGTCGGACTCTCCACCGCGATTACGTCACCCGGCCGCGCCACCGCCCGCAGACTCAGGTTGATGGCCTCCATCGCACCGCAGGTAACGGTCACGTCGGCCGGCCCGAAACCGCCGCCGGAATCGAGCGACCGCCGCGCGATCTGACGCCGCAACGGCTCGAATCCGGGTGGAAACTCATAGCGAGTGCTGTGAAATGGATGCTGATGAATCACGCGCCGCAGAATCATGTTCAGTCTGCGATTCGGAAACAGCTCCGGACTTGCGCAGGCGGCCCCGAACGGAACATTGGCCGTATCGCTAGCGGATGCCAGGATGTCGGCCCAAATCGCATTCGTTCCCACTGCGGGCGCGGCCGTCTTGGCGTCCTCGAATTTCGGCAGGGGAATCAAGTTCGCAAAGGGAGCACGCACATAGAAACCCGATTGAGGGCGCGCCTCGAGGTAGCCGCGGCTCTCCAGCCACAGATAGGCCTGGAGCGCGGTCGACATGCTCACGCGCTGCTGGCGGCTGATCTGCCGGAGCGAAGGCACTCGATCGCCCGGGCGCAGCGCTCCTCGCGCAACCTGATCGGTCAGATTCTCGGCGATGCGAACGTAAAGAGGACTCTCGCTGCGGGCGGCGGCCGGCATAGCGAGCAGCATAACAGATGGACCGCAAATGTAACTGTACTGGTTGTAGTGATGGGGATCTGTTTCTGTACTTTCTCGTGTTGCGCGCGTTACCCTGCACAGCATGAACCCAGTCAAACCCGTTAGCCGCAAAACCGCCGAGCATTACAACTGGGGCGCTCAATGCGATGGATGGCATCTGGTCAAGGATGCGAAGCTCAGCGTTATCGAGGAACAGATGCCGCCCGGAACTTTCGAGATGCTGCATCATCACGGGCAGGCTCAACAGTTCTTCTACATGCTGTCGGGCGAAGCGGTCATGGAGGCCAACGGTCAATTGATTCGCATTTCGACCGGAGAAGGAGTTCGCATTCCGCCAGGCGTTCGTCATCAGATCAAGAATGCGACGAATCAGCCGATTCGTTTTCTTGCGATCTCAGAGCCGCCGAGTCATGCAGACCGAATCGAGGATGGAGCACAGAAATGAGCAGCCGCACATATCGTTATCGCGTAGTCGACGTCTTTACTCAGAACGCTCTGGAAGGCAATCAACTGGGCGTGTTCCCCGAAGCGACGGGAATCGATGATGCCACCATGCAGCGGATCGCCAAAGAGCTGAACATCGCCGAAACTACGTTCATCCTTCCAGCGACGCGGCCGGATTGCGTGGCCAACGTTCGGATATTCACGCCAGCGAGAGAAATGCCGTTCGCCGGGCATCCCACAGTCGGCAGCAGCTTCGTTCTTATGGATGAGGGTGTGATACCCCGCGAGACGACACAATTCTCATTGGATGAAAAAGTCGGGGCGATACCGGTTCGAGTGGAGAAAGGCGAACACGGGCGGCCGTTGATCTGGCTGACTACGCCCGCGATCACTTACGGGAAGACGTGCGACCCCAAACTCTGCGCTGAGGCGCTCGGGATTGAGCCTGCGGACTTGCACGGTGCGCCTCCGCAGATTGTGGGTGCGGGGAACCCGGCGGTCTTCGTTGCGGTCAAGGACAAAGATGTCGTGGATCGGGCGTGGCTGGATTCGCGAGGGATGGCGTCGCTCAAGAATGCGGCGGGGGAATCGGTCTTTGCGTTTGTGTTTGCGCCTACGAAGTTGGGGGCTTATTCGCGCATGTTCGCGCCGGAACACGGCGTCGCGGAAGACCCGGCTACTGGCAGCGCTACCGGGCCGCTAGCGGCTTACATGATGCGGCATGGGCTGATCGCGCGTGGCAATGGATCGCGATTTATCAGTGAACAGGGCGCCAAGATGAAGCGCAGAAGCATTCTGCATATTCAGATCGACTGGGACCGGGGGACTGACGCGATCGAGGTCGGTGGATACGTCTCGCCGATCATCGAGGGGAAGATGACGCTACCGGACCTTATCGCGGATTAAGTCTTGGACGTCATCAACCTTGTCGGCTAGCAAGTGGAGTTTGCTGGATAATTCCTGGATCTCCACTTCCGCGCGACGGTTCACCGCGTAGTCCAGTTCGCCGCGCAGGCGGTCCTTTTTGTCTTGCCGGTTCTGACTCATCATGATGACTGGCGCCTGTATTGCGGCTAGCATCGAGAGAAATAGATTCAAAAGAATGAAGGGATAGGGATCCCAGGCTTTGTTACCCAACAGGATGTTGATCGACGAGTAGACAATCAGAATCACGGCGAACGTAATGATGAAAGCCCACGAGCCGCCGAACCTGGCCACCGAATCGGCTACTTGCTCGCCGAACGTCGATTCCTCCTCGATCACGTCGTTGGGATTGCGGCGAGACCGGACGCGCACCAATTGCTGCGAGGCGTGGAACTGACGCCCTAACACTGTCAGCATGTCCATTCCGGAGTGTGGCTTGCGTTCGAGAAGAGTGGCGATGTCATTCCGATCGATTTCCAGGCACACCGACTCCTCCATCGCGATCGCCGCGGTCTGATGAGGGGTCTGATCCAGCATAGAAGCAAAGCCGAAGAAATCGCCGACGGTTGGTTCGTCCACCACCACTTCCTGTTGATCCTCATCCACTGTAGTGATGCGCACCGAACCGGACACTAGAACGTAGGCCCGGCCCCCCGGGTCTCCGATCTTGTAAATGCGCTGGCGCGCTTTGAAATTTTGCAGATCCACCTGCGACGCCAACACAGCGGTCTCGTCGTCGTCCAGCAGCGCAAAGAGAGGAACCTGTTTGAGCACTTCCGGATTACAAGCCATCCATCACCTCACCTCATGAAATTGATGTACCAGCATTTCACAAAAGTGGGTCAGCCGGAAATTGCGATTTATTCATACCTCAAAGCGATCATTGGATCCACGCGCGTGGCTCGGTGGGCTGGAATGAATCCGGCGATTGCGGTGACGATCATCAGGCCCACGGTGGCGACCATGATGCTCAACGGATCTTGCGGCGTTAGTCCGAAGAGGAAGCTCGAAACCAATCGCGTGAGCGCGAATGCCGCCGGCAATCCGATGCCTGCGCCGATGCCGATCATGATGGCGGTATCGCGCAGCACCAGCCAGAGCACGCTTTGCGACTTCGCCCCCAGCGCCATGCGAATCCCAATCTCGCGATAGCGGCGCGTCACCGAGTGCGCCATCACGCCGTAGAGTCCGATGGCCGCTAGCAGCACCGCCAGGCTCCCGAAGAAGCTGCATAGCGTAGTGACGACGCGCTCTTGAGCGATGGTGTTGTCGAACTGCTCTTCCATCGTTAGCGTCTGCAACACGGGAATGGCGGCATCGATATTGGCGGCTTCGTGACGCATCGAAGCGATCAGTTGCTCCGGCCGGCTGGCGGATCGGACGCACAGCGTGGTTGAGTTAGAGCCAAAGCGCCACACCGGAACGTAGACCATGCTCTCGACCGGCTTTCGGATATCGAAGTACTTCGAATCTTTGACCACGCCGATGATCTCGAACGATTGCGCGATGTCGAACTTGTCGTTGTTTGAGAAGCGGCGCCCAATCGGATTCGATTGAGGATAGAAACGCTTCGCCATCGTTTCGTTGATGATCGCCACGGGCGGTGGCGGGCCAAGCTTTTCGCGACCCGGCCCTTGGCGAGGCTGCGGATCGGGCGTGAATGCAGGATTGTCTTCGGTACGGAAGTCGCGCCCCAATAGCAGTGGAATGCCCAAGGTTTCGAAGTATCCGGTGCTGACGGCGTTGAAATCGACCACCGGCCGTTCATCGGCCTTCCACTGATAGCCTTCAATGGAAACAATGTCGTTCCAACGTGACCCAGCCTGAGGCGTAATGTTAGCCAGGCTGGCAACACGCACACCCGGCGTGCTTCGGACACGGGCCATCAGTCGCTCATAGAAATCACGCAGCCGTTGTCCTTTATATCCGCTCTGCTGCGGATTCACGCCGACCAGCAGAACACTCTCGCGCAGAAAGCCGGGGTCGAGCGATTTCAAGTTGCTCAGACTCCGCACAAACAGACCCGCGCCAATGAGCAGCAGCAGTGAAATCGCCACTTGCGTGACAACCAACGCTCGGCGGAGATCGAATCGCACGCGCCCAAAACTGGCAGCTTCGTTCTTGAGCGCCGAGGTCAGGTTGGGGCGGGTAGCTTGCAGCGCCGGGATCAATCCGCAAATCAAACCGGCCCCTACAGAAATACCGAAAGCGAAGAGCAGCAGCCGCCAATCCGGCGTAAGATCGAGGGCGATAGGAACTCCACGCTTTGGCATGAACGTCAGAAGAACCCTCACGCCCCACCACGCAAACGCAACACTGGCGATTCCGCCCAGCACTGAAACTACCAAGGTCTCGATCACCAGTTGTGAAATCAGGCGTCCACGCCCCGCGCCCACTGCCAGTCGAATGGCGATCTCCCTTTGCCGGCTGGCCGCGCGCGCCAACAACAGATTCGCGACATTGGCGCAGGCAATTAGCAATACCAAAGCCACAACGATCATGAGCACCGTGAGCGGCTTCTGAATCTGGTTGCGAAGGTACGAGTAGCCTCCGCTGCCGGGCAGCAGCGTGGCGCGGTTGCGCTC
>JBGPSX010000004.1:0-26024 GCA_041490325.1 Bryobacteraceae bacterium
AATCGCGGCGGCGTTGCCGAAGCAAGCGCCCGTCATCACTTTTAAAGCCACGGTCCGGTCGAGCCGCAGATCGCGCGCCTGATAGACGGCGCCCATGCCACCCTTGCCGATCAGCCGATCCAGCCGGTACTTTCCTTCGATGACGCGTTCTACTGGAAGCGTCAGCACCAGTTCGGCGCCGTCGCGTTCGCAGCGGGTGGCGTGGCTGTCGTGGCATGCGCCACACACAGGACACTCTTTCACTAGATTGACGTGCCGCGCTTCCAATCGCGCCAGCACCTCCTCCTGGGCCTGCCGGCCTCGGTGAACGCTCTCGCGCAGGGAAAGATTTTCGGTCACCAGTCCCACTTGGGCCGCAACGGCTTCGAGCATGGCCCGGTCTTTCCGCGTGTAGGCCTCCTCGGATTTCTTGACCCCTAGCAGCACGATGCCCAAGAGCCGTTGGTCGGATCCAAGAATCGGAACCAGCAGGTCCACGCTTCTCGAATCCAGCCAGGCGGCTTCTAGAGCTGGAACCGAGGATCGCAGCTCGCTCCAGTTCCGCGCCTTATGAGAATGTTCCAACAACGCCGCCAGCGCCGCCTCCGGAACATCGTGCGTGCCTTCCAATTCCTTGGTGGAGTAGCTGACGGAAAACTCCGGCCGGTGTGCGTCCCGGTACAACACTGCAACAAAGCCGGCGTGCAGGGCTGCTTCCAGTTCACGGCTCAACAGGCCGGAGATCGCTTCCACCGAGTCCAGTTGCTTTACCGATTCCACCAGGCGCATCAGAATCTGCTCGCTATCGTAGGCTTCGCGGAAAAACCGTTTATCGATCGCGGTTACCAGCGGAGCCCGGTAACGCAGGCTGACCGCCGTTGCGGCCAGCAGCGTAAGGTTCAACCATGCAGCGCGTCCAATCAGAAGCTGGCCGACTGTCTGGCCGGGATTGTTCACAAATACCAGAATGATCCCCGCCACTGGAAGGAACAAAAGTATACGCAGGACGTTGGTAGCCAGCAAATACTGCAAGCCCAAACGGAGTGCGACCTGCATTCCCAGCACGCGATGCTTGAGAATGGCGTAGGTCATGGTGATGGGCATGACGACCACCATGGCATTCGATATCCGCGTGGCCACGGTGATGACTCCGGTCCAGTCCTGGTCGACGCCACGCGCTTTCAGAACTCCCCAGATCACCTGGACAGCCACGCCGGGGAGAGACCCGGCAAGCGTGCCCCAGGCCACCCAGCGCAATCGGCGCCGCAGATCGCCCTCCGCCAGACGCCGGTAGTTGCGCCACCCCACCGCGAGCAATGACAGGACCGTGACAGCGAGGAAGAACAATAGCGCCGGCCCGAACACTTGGAGATAGAGCGAGTAGGCGCGGTAGTGCTGGTAGAAAACGTCTGACGCCCATCCCATGGCGTGGATGAAATTCACCAGTGTCGCTGGCGCCCAGAGCACCAGGGCCAGAGTGATGAGAACGCCCCGCAGCAGCCGCCAGCCGCCTCGTTCGGGCGCGCTCTCCGGAAAAGCTGCAAAGAAAAGATAGGCGAGCAACACGTGCAACGGAAGGATGGAGGACATGGCCAGCGACAGCCATAGCGCGAATCCTTGCAACATGAAGGCCCGGGAATTCGAAGCGACCCAGAGCATGAACATCGCCAGCAGCATGGACACGCCGAATCCGTACCGGCCGGTGCTGTCGCCGGGACGAAAGAGTCCGATCAGCAGGCCAGTCGCGAGGAATGCCAGCGCGATCAAAAGGAATACGGGTCCCCAGGCCTGAAATGCGGTATCGGGACGAACGACGAAGCGCATCGGGATGGTGAGGCGCTGGCCTGCGCGGTCGACCATCACGTCGTAGGCTTGATTGGGCGGTGCATCCTCCAATCGAAACAGGGGACCGGTTCGCTCGACGCGACTGTCGCCATCGATCGCGAGCAAACGATCACCGCGCTGGAGCTTTCCGGCCGCGGGCCCGTTGCGATCCACTTGCGAGACTACCCAACCGCCTGGGCCTGGCCCTGCGCGCCAGCCCACCACCTTCTGCTGGCGGCCGATGCCGAACAGATTGACGCTTTCATAGGCGAGCGAACCCGATAGCAGCGTTCCCGCGGCCAGAGCGAACCAGAAAAAACCGGGCTTGCCTCGTAGATTCACGTTGTCCTATGGTGCAGCCGCCCGATGTCCGGCTGCAACTGCGTAGAGCGCCGCCTCTTCGCGGCCATCGATCCGTAAGAGCGCGTTCAGCCGGGAATCGACGAAGCCGCCCAGGCACACTGCGCCTAATCCGCGCTCTTCGGCCAAGAGGCAAATGTTCTGTGCGACGTGTCCGGCTTCGAGGAGGGCAAAGCGATATCCGCGTGGTCCATATTTCGCCTGAGTGCGCGAAAAAACCGCCGCGAGGACGATCACTGCGCCCGCCGCCTCCACCCAGGGTTGTCCGTAAAAGCATGCGGTGAGTTCGCCCGGCGCCGGGCGGTCCGCCACATGCTCGATCGCATGATCCCGCGTGACGTAGTGCGCAACGCCGGCGCTGGTGATGACGTATTGTTCCAATGGATACAGACCTCCCGCCGACGGCGCCGCGCGCCGGTAAGACCCGGCTTCGATGCCTGTGATTCCATAGGCGCCGGCGAGCAAGGCGGCCAGATCGTGCGCGGCGAGTTCCCGGGGCGCGAATTCGCGGCATGAACGCCGCCTAGTAATGACACGCGCAATTTCCGTTTCGAGCACGTTGGGGAGCGGCTTCAGTTGGCCGGGCGCTTCCTTATAAAGCGGCCGCCAGTCACCGTCGGGAATACGCCATGGCTCCGAGTTGAGGTGATAGAGAAGCGATAGGGAAGTGGCGTCTTCGCGCGGCAGCATAGGTCTCCTTTTACGCCAACGGATGCGGCGCTGGATTCGGATTCTCTCGCGGCGCCCGGCGCCCGCCCAGCCGTTCCAGGCCGTATCCAAAGTGAATGGGCTGGAGTCCGGTGACCAAAACACGAGCGACGCGGATGGGAAACTCTTCGAGTTCGGACGCGGTAATATCCACGAAGGTAGCGCGGCAACCGATTTGCGCCAGCTCCTGGAGGCAAAAAGCCAGGTCGCCGGCGATCGAGCCGGTGGAGCGGTCTGTGCAATCCGCGGGTTCGCCGGAGTCTAGAAATTCGAACTCCGCCAGATGTTCGGGCAAGGCGTAGTAGGCGGCGTGATCTTCCAGTGTGCGAACGCGTGAGGGACTGGTCAGGTTGCGCGCCGCCTCAACCGAAACGCCGGGGCGAACCTGGCAGACTTCAAACAGCGCCTTTCGCGCGGCAATAGCGGGATTCAAATGACACCCCAGACCGACCACCGCCGCAGGGCTGGCGCCGGTTGGATCGGTGGTGACAGCCATGAGGACCGCAATCGGGACAGGGGATGCGAGCCGGTACAAACGAGTCGCGATGCCGCTGCGGGCGTAGTGCCTGATGATGGACTTCTCGACGCTGCCCGAAATGGCCGCATCCGCGCGCGCCGCGGGCTGACGCGACAGCCAGGTCAACGTGAATGCATCTCTCTCGACGGCTTCGAACAAACCCGCGAGCAGGGCGCTTTCAAGATCTGGCCCGGCCGCCATCCCGGAAGAGTCTGGTGGCGCCAGGAGGTCGTCGAAATAATTCAAGTAGACGAGTTGGGCGGGCAGCCAAAGCGGGTCTCGACTCGATAATTCCAGGCCGCGCACCCAAGCGATCGGACGGTCGGGATCGAACGCGCGATAGGGGAAGGCGGCGCGTTGGTATTGTTCCTCTGAATAGAGACCGAACTCCGTTGGCGGGATGGCATCGCCGTTCATGTTCCGGTACGAAGCCATCCGAAAAGATTCAGGGCGGCCGTTCCATCCGCTGTATCGCTCCACGGCCTCGGCGATCGCGGCCAGCCGGGCCTCGTCATCCGTTACTCCCTTGCCGGTAGCGGCACGTTCGCCCGGCGCTGCCCGCCGGAAATCAAAATGCGAGAGCGCGGCGTTAAAGATGCGCGGCGGATCCGGTTCCGTGCTGGAACGGTGGAACGGAACGACAGCGCGCACCAAGCCGGTGCGAGCGCTCACCAGATCGGTCAGCGGCCGCACGCCGGGCACCCGGGCTTCCGCAGCACCACGTGCCGCGAAGTTTCCAGCGTCAGAAAATCGATGACCATGAGAGTCCCGGCAACGGATGCTTCTATTCCCGCCAAAACCTTGCATGCCTCCAACCCCATCAGGTTGCCGAGCGCGCCGTCGAAGAACGGCAGACTCTCGCGGCGTCCGCTGTCGTCCTGTTTGCGTTGGTCGAGGAACTGCTCGAATCGAAACGAGGCGGCGGGATCGTTGGCGCAGGCCACGGCTCGCATCTTGTAACACAGATAGCAGGGCGTACGGCCCGGAATCACCGTGGGACCGAACAGTCCTTCATGCGCCGCCACCATGGCCGATGTCCAGGGAATTTCGAGTTCCAGGCAGGCACGGTTTAACTGATAGAGAGTGGACGACAGACCTGCGTCGACGGCGGCTACGACAAAATGCGCTCCCTGAACTATTTCCCGGACATCCACACCATCCGGGGCAACGCGACGGACCTGGCCCAGGCCGGCCGTTTCAAGCGACGCAGCCGCATGTGCGGCCATGCAGCCAGTACCCAAGACCACGACCGTGGATTCCCGTAGCCGTTGCTGGACCGCTTGTGCCGGGAGGCCCATTTCTTGCAGCCAATGCAACTGCGGAGCCAGACGCGCCCGCGCTTCATCATCTAATATGTCGAGCGCGGCGTCTTCGAGCAGCCGCTGCTCTTCGAGCAAGGCCAGTGCGCGATCCAGCTCAACGGCGGTGAACCTGCCGGCCATGGTCTGCTGGATATCGTCGACGCTGTGCCGGCCGTCCAGGAGCGGAACGACGCCGGCGAGAAATTCAGTGAACGATTTACCGGCCAGCCGGATCTCACGGCGTCCGGACGTGAAGACCAGAGTTTCTTCCCCGCTCGCGGAACCCGCCTCCAAGCGAACATAGAAGTTCGCTGAAAGCCGCGGGCGCTGCAACTATCCTCCGAACTTTCCAAAGTCGCTGGTTTGCGGACCGGTGGCGCTGCCGGAGGCGGGAGCCGAAGCGTCGGCGGCATGGTGGTGATGCGGCACGCAGACGCAGGTTTGAGCACAGACGCAGGTTTGAGCACAGACGCAGGTTTGAGCGCACACGCTGGCTTGGGCGCACACACAGGTTTGAGCGCACACACAGGTTTGAGCACACACACAGGTTTGGGCGCACACTGCGGCGACATGATGATGCACCACGTGTTGCACGCAGGCATGAGCGGACACACCCGTTTGCGCGCACACACAAGTTTGGGCACACACACAAGTTTGGGCGCAGACACAGGTCTGGGCGCAGGCCGTTGCGGCGGTAGCGCCACCTGATAGGGCGTTCAGCTTGTCCTCTATCGCGGCGACTCGCATTTCAAGAGTTTTGGGTTGATCAGGTTCGCTGGCCAAATAAGGCCTCCCTTGCTCCAGGTACAATAGTCCTCCAGCAGTACCCGTGTCAACCGGGCTACGCGACAGGAGCGAAATGGTCGTCAAATATTCCGAAATCAAAGCCAAACTGGACACCGGCGATGTGTTCTTATTCAGCGCGGATTTTCTAATCTCGCGAGTTATCCAGGTGGTGACGCATTCTGCGTTTTCGCACGTTGGAATGGTGGCGCGCTATCCGGACGAGAGCGGCAAGCTGTGTTTCTGGGAGTGCACAACCTTCGATCAACTGATCGACAAATCCGATCACGAGTTGCATGCCGGCGTGCGCCTGGTATCGCTCGACAAGCTGCTGGCCATATACGCCAACTACGTGCCGGGCGGCTTCACGGTTCGGCTGCTCAAAGCGGACCGGACGCCAGATTTCCGGGAAGCATTCGCGAACTTTGTCAAGCAAGTGGACGCGCGGCCGATGGTCAGCGAACCGGGCATGATGTTGCACTGGCTGGAAGGCAAGCTGCTCTCGTTGACATCGAGCGAGGCTTCGTTTTTCTGCTCGCAGCTCATCGCCGACACCTACCAGCGGCTCGGGCTGCTGCCCGAGGATCGCCCGGCAAACGCGTACGCGCCACGAGATTTCTCGATGCAGAACGCGGGCCTGACGTTGCTGAGCGGCGCGAGCCTGGGCGAGGAGTTGTTCGTCGAATGGGACGGGGCCAAGACTTCGGCCGTGGCCTCGGCATAGTCGCTCGCTTCCGTGCGCCGGCCCCCTGTTGGAGCCATTTGCAGGACGTGATAAAGTTCATGTAGTGAAATGTACATGGTAGTCGCTGAACCGTGAGTCCATGTCGCCCGGCGTCAACCAATCACCTGTAATTCACTGATTCCCCAAACCTTGGTTCCCCCTGCAGGTTCA
This sequence comes from Bryobacteraceae bacterium, assembly GCA_041490325.1. Classification (GTDB taxonomy): domain Bacteria; phylum Acidobacteriota; class Terriglobia; order Bryobacterales; family Bryobacteraceae; genus Palsa-89. The sequence continues at coordinate 6,368 of JBGPSX010000004.1, forward strand.
GCAGGTATTTCGTACGGTGAAACATGCAAAACTTCGACCTTCAACCCTTGCATGTCGTACCCTGATAGCAGCAGCATAAATGCGAATCACCATGGATACATCCCGTCGCACGTTTATAACAGGACTTGGCGCCCCCCTGATTCTCGCCGCCAGCAACAAATCCGGCAGTAACAAGCCCATTGTGGGCGAAGGCGCTCACAAATACGAGGTCACGCACGACTGGGGCGAATTGCCGCCCAATATCAAATACGGCAACACGCACGGCGTCTGCGAGGATTCGCGCGGCCACATTTATGTGCATCACACCGTGCATGCCACTAGCGAGCTCACCGATACGATGGTGGTGTTCGATCACAAAGGAAAATTTGTCAAGTCGTGGGGCAAGGAATTCAAAGGTGGCGCGCACGGTCTGCACATCCGCAAGGAAGGCCACCAGGAGTTTCTATATCTCTGCGACACGCAGCGTGCGCTCATGACCAAGCGGACGCTCAGCGGCGAAGAAGTCTTCACCGTTGCCTATCCGAAGGAATCCGAGCAGTACAAGCCGGGCGCCGACGGCAAGCCGATCAAGTTCAGTCCAACCAACGTCGCGATCGCTCCGAACGGCGATGTTTACGTCGGCGACGGCTATGGGTCGAGCTACATCAATCATTACAACAACAAGGGCGAGTATATTCGGACGTTCGGCGGGGTCGGCAAGGACCCGGGCAAGCTCAATTGCCCGCACGGATTGACGGTCGACACGCGCGGAGCGCAGCCGGTTTTGCTGGTGGCCGATCGCACGAATCGGCGGTTGCAACGGTTTACATTGGACGGTAAACACATCGATTTCGTGAGTGGCGTGAACCTGCCCTGTCATTTCCACGCCTTCAAGAACGGCGACATGGTGATGCCGGATCTGGGCGCGCGCGTCACGTTGCTGGATCGTGAGAACAAGGTGATCACCCACCTCGGAGAAGACACATCGAATACCTGGAGGCAATTGCGCACCCAACCGCGCGACAAGTTCGTGACTGGCAAATTCGTCTGCCCGCACGGCGCCTGCTTCGATCACTCTGGAAACATCTTCGTAGTCGAGTGGGTTGAGGTCGGCCGCGTGAGTAAGCTCCGGAAGGTCAGTTAGCGCCGGTATAATCGACGGTCCCCCATGCGGAATTCTGCCAAGTCGCCGAAAGACCGCTATCTTGTCGAAGCGGTGCTGAGGGCTTGCGACATCCTGGACGCCTTCCAATTTGACGGCGAGCTGTTGCGTCTTCAGGATCTCGCGGCGCGTACAGCCATGAATAAAACCACAGTCTTCCGCGTGGTGTGCACGCTCGAAAAGCGCGGCCTGCTGGAGCGCGTCGGATCGCACCAGTACCGCGCGAACATCAAGCCGGTGAAGCGCAAGAAGTTTCGACTGGGGTATTGCGGGCTCAATTCCGAAATCGGTTTCTCGCGCGATATTACTGAGGGGCTGCAACGGGCCGCGGCCGACGAGCGGCTGGATCTCATCGTCCTCGACAACCACTACAACTCCAAGCAGGCCATGCGGAACATCGAGCTGCTGATTCGCGAGAAGGTGGACTTGATCTTCGAGCATCAAGGCGACGAACACATGGCTCCGAGTATTGCCGCGCGAGTGCTGGAAGCCGGCATACCGATGATCGCGATCCACGTGCCGCACCCGGGCGCGAACTACTTCGGACCTGATAATTACACCGCCGGGGTTCAGGGTGGCCGCTATCTGGGGCGATGGATCAAGCAAAATTGGCAGGGCAAGGTGGACGAGATCGTGCTGATCGAGTATCCGCGCGCCGGCCTGTTCGCCCAATCGCGGCTGACTGGCGCAGTGGCAGGCCTGCGGGAGTTCATCACCGACATTGAGGACCGGCAGGTGGTTTTCTTAAATGGCCAAGCCAACTTCGCCGCCGCCATGGAAATCACCCGCAAGCATCTCCGCCGCAGCCGCAAGATGGAACACACCATCATCAGCGGCGTGGATGATCCGAGTACCATTGGCGCGCTGAGAGCTTTCGAGGAAGCAGGCCGGATTGAGAACTGCATCGCGCTGGGTCACGGCGCTTCGCTCGAGGGGCGCGTAGAGATGCGCCGGCCGAGGACTCGTCTGATCGCGTCCGTGGGATACTTTCCGGAAAAGTATGGCGACGGCCTGATCTCAATGGCGCTGCACATCTTGAACAAGAAGTCCGTGCCGCCGGCGGTTTTCATCAAGCCGCAGCTAATAACCCAAGCTAACGTCGATCACTTTTATCCCACTGATGCGCTGCGCAGCGCGGCTGAGCGGCCGCCGGTGAGGATTGGTGGCACGGGCTAGCCAGCAGGGGAATTATTGGAAACCGCTCCCTGCGGTCACGGCTAGGGTTATTCGGACATAAGGGCGTTCGGACGTTTATGCACGTTGCTGCTGGCTGAGCCGTGACCAAAGGGAGCGGTTTCCAATAGACCTCCTGGCTCTAAACGTTACGGTTCGAGCCGGTAGCCTTGCGTCGATAACTCGGCGCCGCTAACTCTGGCTGGTGGCCGTCCGTTTACGATCAGCTTGTAGGTTGCGCGCACATCGATGCCGCTGAAGCGTAGGAGCAACCGGCGGTCGCGCGGTTCGACGTCGAAGCTCAATGTGGTCCCGGACACGCGAACATTGGCGACATTCGAAGCGTTGAATCCAACGCCGTGCCGTCGCGCGACATTTATGTATGCGTCGCCCAGAACGGGCGTCATCATCTCGACCGTCGCCATTTGGCTTCCCGTTCCCCAGTGAAATCCTGTCAGCGCGCCATTGCGATCGGGATAACCGGTATGCGCCCAGTTCTCCCACGGCGCCACCGCGAAGCCCGAACGCGCGGCAGCCACCGATCGTTCCAGGTAATCCAGGCGGCCGGTGTCCTGGTAGTAGTCGAACAGAATCATTGCGAGGTAGCACTGGCGCGCATCGCTCCACTCAGCATCCGTGTTCTGCGTTGTAGTGCCGCCCAATAGTTTTGGCGAAAACAACGGATGGTTCCAGACTTGTTGCGTGAGCAGCAGGTAGTCCGTCACTTGCTGGCCTTCTTCGAGGTACTTTGCCTCGCGGGTCAGATGGTAGATCTTGAGCAATGCCTGGGCGGCTTGCATGGTAGACAAATTATTCTGCGGGTATTGGCTGGTCCAGGGATCGTAGAAGTAAATCGGCTTGCGGGCGCACGATAGGAATGTTTCGAAATCGTACCAGCGCTGGCGCGGAATCACTTCGCGCGAGATGAATTCCTGGGCGCGAACTGCCGCTTTCAGATATTTCGAATCGGCGGCGGCCTCGGAAAACTGCGCGAGGAACAACGCTGAGCCGGCTGTCTCCGCGTTGAAATCGCGAAATTCGGAACGAGGCACGGACCGTTCATCGAACCAGGACGGGATGGCGCCGTTGGCTCGCTGATTCTTGACCAGGAAGTCGGCATACGGTTTCAAGTAGGCGAGGATCCCGGTCTTTCGCGCGGGAACAAGATCGCTGGCCCAGCGCAGCATCCAATATCCTTGCCAGGACATACAGAAGGTGTGATAGGAATCCGGGAATCCGGCCCAACCTTCTTCGCGGCGCCAGGTGTCATTGTCGTGTAGATAGATGGTCGAAAACAGGCCATCCTGCCGCGGGCTGGTGAGCGCCAGATTGAGAATGGTCTCGGCCTTGCGGCTCATCTCCGGATCGTGAATCCGCTGCGCGTATAGGCGCCAGCCATAAGCGGTGCGCAAAGTCTGAAACCAGGAGTTGAACCAGGCATCCTCTTTCGGCGCGTCCTGCCATTTGCCCCACGGGTTCCGATTGCTTTTCAACGAACCGCAGCGCGTGCCATTGCAGTCAAACTCAAAATAGGTCTCATTCGCATAGCGGGTCCAGGCTTCACGCCTCCAGTCATCGAAGAGGAACAACTCCGGTTTCCTGACGTTGCGCTGCAGATCCAGCGAATGCCGCAGGCCGGGACTTCCGAATTTCTCCCACAGGAACCGGGTGACGCGCCGATATCCCAAGCGCGGGGGCTGGGGCGACGCGAGTATCCAATACTGATACGTGATCGAACCAGAAGCAGTATCCAGCGGCTTGTTCGGCGCTCGTCGAAAATAGCTGTGGCCGAACGGCTGGTTCTGCGCCGCGCCGTAAGAGAACCAGGCGCGATCCCCGGACGTCACATCCAGATCGAGGGCGACCGGCGTCGCGCGTAATGAGTCCGCGCTGAGTGAATCGAGATCGGGTACGATCGCGGCAAAGACCTTGCCTTGCTGAAATATGATGGCAGGAGACTTGAAGCCCCAGTGCGGTACGAATTCGTCCTCGAGGGCCTTTATGTTTTGGCTCCAGACGAAGTCCAGCGGCCCGAGCGTCGGTGTCGCATTCTTGCGCGGCTGAGGGGCGAACGCGAGGCGATCTTCGATGGACGCCACAGCCGCTCCGGGGTTGGGAACAAATCGGACGGTAACGGCGAGCGTGCCGGGTTCGGTTCCGATGCGGATTTCGCGCGTGTATGAGCCGTTGGCACAGGTCCCGCGGACGATCATCGTGGCGCCGGAAACATCGGCGGATTCAGCCGTGCATCGCTCGAAGCCCGACAGCATCACGGCGCCGTTGGTCTTAAGAGCATCCAACCAGGCTGAGCCGTCGCGAATCTGGACCAGTTCACTCGCTTCCGCGCCGGTGGAAACGGTGATGCGTATGCTGCTCCCGCCGATAGTTGCCGCCGCCGCAGCAGCGGTCGTGCCGAGGAGAAGTGCGAGTATCTTCAGAGCCGACATGCTCTATGCTCCCACGGCGTTCGCATGAGTGCGAACGCGGCACGCAAGAGTGCGTGCGCCACGGCGCTAGTGGGTGCCGGTTGGGGACGCTGTCAACGTTGCGGGCTGCTTGGGCGGCGCCGGACCGAAGATCTCGGGTGTCTTTGCTACGGGCTCAATTGCGACTTCCATGAAGCCGTTCAGCATTTCTTCCCAAGTCTGCTCGCCGTAACTAACGTCGATGTTCGGGTTCGGGTTATTGGCATTATTCGCAGAGTTGTCGTAATGCCCGATCACTTCGAGAATGGCGCCCTTCGGCAGCAGCTTGGGCTTCTCCAAATAATAGGTAAGCTGCCAATGGAAGTCGTATCGCGGCACGCGCAGCAGCACTTCCGACTCACCCGACGGATAAATGGCGCGATACTCGAAATCCCGGCCGCGCAGGTGCATGTGAGGGAGCAGGGAAGTGAGCTTCACGTCGTTTTTCAGAATCGCGCGCGCTTCGATCTCGTGATTGGGGTCGCCGGCGGGAATCGTGAAATGCGTATTGAAAACCAGCACCGACTTGATTCTCTCGGTTGGCGGCTCCTTGGCGAAGATAAAACCGATGCGTGTACGGTCTTCTTCCGGCTTTCCGTCGGCCGTGTAATGTAGCTGGAAGAGCAGCTCTGAGCCCGCCTTCACAAACCGGGCTTGCCCCTTGGGCAATTGGGGATGCGCGCCACCCGGAACGAAGACCTCGAGGACCTCGGAATCCGCGGGCGACGAAAACATGGGAGGCTCCTGACCGGCTTTCTGGCCGGCTACGCGTGCTTTCTCGATATCGAAGGTGAAGTATTCGCCCTTCTTCCCGGGCGATCCTCCGGCCCGAACCGATCCGATGATGTGATGCACCACAGCGCGATTGCTCGGCTGGATTTCGACTGCCTGCACCCACTTGTCTTCAGTGAAACCGGTGGGCACGGCAATGTACTGATACGGCACTGTTCCTTCGGCGGGAACATGGAATGCTTGCGGGACTTCAACGATGGCATCGGGCGTGCCAATGTGCCATTCCTTAGAAAACTCCAAAGGCTTGGGCGCTTCTTTCAGGTTTCCTTCCGGCGCACCGCTATCGGCCCAGGCGATCAGCGTGTCCAGCTCGCTTTGAGTCAGTGAGCTGTCGTTCGAGAATTTTCCGTAGTGCGGATCCGCAAACCAGGGCGGCATCTTTTTCTGTAGTACCGCGGTGCGGATGGCCTTGGCCCACGGCCGCGCCTGCTGATACGTCATCAGCGACATCGGCGCGATATCGCCGGGATGATGGCAGCCCTGACAGCGCTTCTCAAGGATCGGCGCCACATCCTTATGAAACGTGACGTTCTTAGTCGTTGACGCAGCCAGCAGTGGTAAACAGCTCGCAGCAGTTAAGATCCAAATATGTGGACGCATCATTAGTGATCCTCTATCGATTTTCTGAGACAGTCGGAACTGGTGCTTTATCAGGCGCCTTTTCGAAATAGCGCTGCACTTTCACGGCCGGATCCTGGATCACGTCGATCAACCCGCCCATCATCTCGTTCCAGGTCTGTTCGCCGTATACCACCAGCGCGTTCGGATCCGGATTGTTGGGATTGTTGGCGGAATTGTCGTAATGTCCAACCACTTCGATGATGGTTCCTTTAGGCAGCAGTTTGGGCTTTTCCAAATAATAAGCTAATTGCCATGCAAAATCCCAGTGGGGAACTCGAAGCAGCGTTTCCGTCTCGCCGCTCGGGTAAATAGCGCGGTACTCAAAATCCTTGCCACGCAGATGCATGTGCGGGATGAACGAAGTTACGGTCATATCGCGAATCAACCTGGCGCGCGCCTCAATCGGATAATTAGGCTCACCCGGCGGAATGCTGAACGCGAAGTTTTGAACGTTCACGGTACGAACCAATTCCTTGGGTGGTTCCTTCGCGAAGACAAAGCCGATGCGAGTACGGTCGCTGCCAGGTTTGCCGTTGGTCGTGTAGTGCAGTTGGAACAGCAGAGCGGAGCCAGCCCTGATCAGTCTGGCTTGGCCGGGCTGCAATGACGCTGCTTCTATTCCAGGAACATAGAATCCAACCGCGTCGCCGTCCACGCTATCGCCGAATTGATCGGGCGGCGGATTGGTGCGCGGCCGGAGCAACTTCGCCATCAGGATGGGATCCAGGAATTCGCCCATCTTCATGGTCTTGAATGTGGGTGAGCTGGGGTCGCGTACAAATGCGATCGCATGGTGCAGGGCGGCTCGATTGCCTGGACGAATCTCAACGCCCTGAATCCATCTGTCCTCAGTGAAACCGGTGGGAACGATGATGTACTGGTAAGGCACATCTCCGCTCGTGGGAATCTGAAATTCCTTGGACAGCTCGACCACTGCGTCGGGCTTTCCGATATTCCAACCATCCACGAACTGGAGCGGCAGTGGCGCATCTTTCGCGCTGCCTTCCGGCGCGCCCTGATCGGCCCATGCAGTGAGCGTATCGATTTCGGCCTGCGAGAGTCTGCGATCGTTGGAGAATTTTCCGTAACTTGGATCGATCGGCCACGGCGGCATTTTTCTGGTCAGCACGGCGCCGCGCATGGCCTTCGCCCAGGGCCGAACGTCTTGGTAGGTCAGAAACGACATGGGTGCGACTTCGCCTGGCCGATGGCAGCCCTGGCAGCGGTTTTGGAGTATCCGTTCGACGTCCTTGTGGTATGTGACCACCGGGGAAGTCTTCGAGCCGGCCAGCAACGGAAGAGCAGCCACAACTATCGAAAGGCAAAGGTGCGAGCGCATGAATCCCTTTCTGGTTCCCTGCGGCAATCATGGCAGTTGGCGTTGGGAGGCGCAACAAGAAATGGACAGTTCGATCGCCGGTTCGCCTAACGGAATGCCGCAGGCGTCTTGCGCTGGGTCTAAATCTTGATAAAACAATCACTTCCATAAATACTCGACCGCCCAATCCCGGTCCGGTCTGGATGGATCGGAGCCTTTGCAAGTTCGGTGAGAGAAACACGTTCGTGACCAAACTACATTTCACTACACGAAACTTTAGTTCGGAAGCAGCGCGCGGAAGCCAGCGGCGTTGCATCGAGAGGCATGGACATAACGAGTTGTGAACACAGGTTCTTTGCTTGCGCTCGGCAAGACTTTGGATTTTACAGGCTGAACTGCACGAGCACCCAGGGAAATGTTCTTGCCTGACTGGCGCGATTCCGACTACGTTCAACCAATCAGCAGGGAGGACACCATGTCGCTGTTCAGAGGAATTCGTATTGTGTTTTTTGGCGCCTCGCTCGCCGGGATTTGCGCCTGGGGCCAATTAGACAAAGCCACCATCTTGGGGACGGTCTCCGATCCGAGCGGAGCTGTGATTCCGAACGCCAGCGTGATGATCTTGAATGAGGGCACTGGGGCCAGCATCAACACCGTTACGGACGCGAGTGGAAACTTCATAGCGCCGGTTTTGTCCGTTGGGAATTATCGCGTCACCGCCTCGGTGCAGGGATTCAAGACATATGTGCGCGAGAACATCACGCTGCGCGTGGCCGATCGCGTTCGACTAGCGATCACTCTCGATCCTGGTGAAATCTCCGAAAAGGTAAACGTCGTTGGCGAGGCGCCCGTGGTCGAGACCGCCTCCACCACGTTAGGCGGCGTAATCGAGAAGCAGCAGGTGGCGAACCTGCCGCTGAACGGCCGCAGTCTTGCCTCGCTGATGGGACTCGCCCCCGGAGTAGTGATGCTTGGAACCACGCAACAGCGCAGCATGAACGGCGTCAGCCAGACACGTCTGTTCGAAAGCGGATCGCGGCTGCTGGTGGATGGCGGCGACTCGGGGCAAGTGGACTCGGACATCGTCGACAGCGCCTATGCATCGGCTGCCCGCGTCACACGCGCGAGCGTCGACGCCATCGCCGAAATCCGCATCCAGGAATCGTCCTACTCCGCCGAGTACGGCCAATCCATGGGCGGAGTGGTCAACTTTATTACCAAATCGGGAACAAATCAATTTCACGGCACGCTATTCGAATATTTCCGCAATGAGAAACTGGATGCGAGGAATTATTTCAATGTGGCGCCGGCGCTCAAGCCGCCCTTCCGCCTGAACCAGTTCGGAGGCACGCTGGGTGGTCCCATCAAACACGACAAAATATTCTTCTTCGTCAACTACGAAGCCGTTCGACAGCGCCTAGGGATATTCCAAAATACATTCGTGCCGACGCAGGCATTCCGAAATACGCTCCCCGCGGCTGTGAAGGCCGAAGCGGATTTCCTGCCCTTGCCTAACGGCGATGTTTCTCCCACCGAGCCGCGGCTGGCTCGATTCGTCCGCGGCATCTCGAATCAATTGACGGAGGACACCGGCAGCGGCAAGCTGGATTGGCAAATCAGCCCGAACGACCGTTTTAGCGCCCGCTACAACCGCAATGAGTCGTTCACCAAGTCCTGGTTTGGCGTTGGCGACGGTCAGTTCCGCGCCGTTCCCGCACTTTTGCAGACAGCCAAGCTGACCTACACGAAGACTATTTCCGCCTCGCTGCTGAATGAAGCCGGAATGACGTTTAATCGGGGCGTGTGGTATGCAGGAGCCGCCGGAACGGCCGCGCTTCTGGCCACGCCCATTGTCGGCTCCATCGCTGGGATGGCTGCCATCGGACCCACGACGTTCGATTTACCAGTTGCCAATACTTCTTTCACCTACCTGGACACACTTTCCTGGATCAAAGGGCGGCATGCATTGAAATTCGGGACCCAGATTGTCGCCAATCGCGACAACAAGGCGATCTCATTCCAAACCGCCGTTACGTTCCTGACGCTGGATTCATTCGCGGCCAACAACCCGTTCGCCATCTCCACTTTGGGACAGCCCCGGCAGGGCATGCGCAACAAGTATGTTCACTTCTTCGTGCAGGATGACATCCAGGCCACTAAGAACTTAACGATCAATGTCGGTGTGAGATATCAATACGACACCGCTCCCACGGAATCTCACAACCGCATTGCGAACTTTGATCTTGTGCGCGGCGACATCGACCCTCCCGGGTCTCCGCTGTTTGACGCGCCTAAGAACGACTTTGCGCCTCGCATCGGTTTTGCCTACACGCCATTCGCTTCCAAAAAGACGGTGCTCCGGTTTGGCTTTGGGATGTTCCATTCGCCTCTGGTCGCTGCTGCCGCCCAGAGCGTGCCGTCGAATATTCCGGGCATCGGGCAGAACACTACAATTCTGAGTCCTGGCGTTGGCTTCCCATTCCCATTCAGCAAACTGGTAGCGTCGCCGACACGCTCCCTGTACGCATTTCCGAAAGATTGGAAGACCTCTTACACCGAGACCTGGAACTTCAATATCCAACAGGGCTTCGGTCAGAATACCGTTCTGCAGGTCGGCTATGTCGGCAACCGCGGATTACATCTCAGTCCGAACCAGGAGCTAAACCGGCTGGTCCCAGGCGCCGCCGTGCGCAAGTATCCGCAATTCGCAACCATCTCGAATTTCTTCAACGGCGCGGTCGCCGACTACCATAGCCTGCAAACCAGTTTCAAACGGCGGCTCTCGCACGGCATGACTTTCAACGTGAACTACACCTGGAGCCACGCCTTGGATGAGGGCGGTGTTTCGAACGGCGCCGCGAGCACGATCGTTCAGAATGACCAGAACCTCCGCAACGAATACGGCAGCGCCGACTACGACGTCCGGCACTATCTGCAATTCGACTACACCTATGAGATTCCGGGAGTGCCTCGCGTACCGAAGGTGATCGGCAGCGGCTGGCAGATCAATGGCGTCACGGTGTTGCGCGCCGGCCTGCCGTACAACGTCGTTTGTGGTTGCGATGCGGCGGGTATCGGATCGGCCACAGCGCGGCCCGACGTAGTGCCTGGCGTGCCGCTGCAGCCGGCCAATCCAGATTTCCCGAACAATGAGATCAATCTGGCGGCCTTCAAGACACCAGTCGGCCGCTTCGGAAGTTTCGGCCGCAACGTCCTCACCGGCCCCACGGCGTATAATTTTGACTTCTCTTTGTTCAAGAACTTCAGAGTCACCGAGAGGCAGACCGTACAGTTCCGTGCGGAGATGTTCAACATCTTCAACACGCCACAATTTTCCAATCCGGCATCGACGACGAGCGCGCCAGCCACTTTCGGGAAAAGCTTGAGTACGATTCCCGCGGTGGGCGGCTTCGGATCGAACCGGCAGATTCAATTCGCATTACGTTACGGATTCTAACTAGGAGCAAAACATGACCAATCGCGGAGTTGCTTACATCGCGCCTGGAAAGGTGGAAGTCCAATCCATCGATTTTCCGAAGCTGGCGCTCGGTTCGCGCAAGTGCGAACACGGCGTCATTTTGAAAGTGGTCTCGACCAACATTTGCGGAAGCGACCAGCACATGGTTCGCGGGCGCACAACTGCGCCGGCGGGCCTGGTCCTGGGACACGAGATCACCGGCCAGGTGCTCGAGGCTGGCCGCGACGTCGAATACATCAAGGTCGGCGATATTGTTTCGGTTCCGTTCAACATCGCTTGCGGGCGCTGCAGGAATTGCAAGGAAGGGCGTACGGGCATCTGTCTTAACGTAAATCCCGCCCGGCCCGGAGCCGCCTACGGCTATGTCGATATGGGCGGATGGGTGGGCGGTCAAGCCGAATACGTGATGGTTCCCTACGCCGACTTCAATCTTTTGAAGTTCCCCGATAAGGCGCAGGCCATGGCGAAGATCAAGGACCTGACGCTGCTGTCCGATATTTTTCCCACCGGGTACCATGGCGCAGTCACCGCCGGCGTTGGGCCGGGATCGATCGTGTATGTAGCCGGCGCGGGACCGGTCGGCTTGGCGTGCGCCGCCTCCTGCCAGCTTCTGGGCGCGGCTGTGGTGATCGTCGGCGACATGATTCCAGAGCGGCTCGCGCAGGCGCGCAGTTTCGGTTGCGAGACTGTCGACCTGAAAAAAGACGCGTCGCTGGGCGATCAGATCGCGCAGATTATCGGCGTCCCGGAAGTGGATGCGGCGGTGGACTGCGTCGGATTCGAAGCGCGCGGGCATGGCCACGACGCGGGCGTTGAGCGTCCGGCCACGGTGCTGAACTCGGTGATGGAGATCACCCGAGCGGGCGGAGCCATCGGAATCCCAGGTCTATACGTGACCGGCGATCCAGGCGGCGTGGACGCCAACGCGAAGATCGGAAATCTGGGAATTCGAATCGGTTTGGGCTGGGCGAAATCGCATTCATTCGCCACCGGCCAGTGCCCCGTGATGAAGTACCATCGCCAGCTCATGCAAGCGATCTTCTACGACAAGATTCAGATCGCTAAGGCGGTGAACGTCACCACGATTTCGCTGGACGATGCTCCGCAGGGATATCACGACTTCGATAAGGGCGCGGCGAAGAAATATGTGATCGATCCGCACCGCATGATCGCTGCTTGATGTTTGGATAAACCGCTCCTTGCAGTCACGGCTCAGAGTCCGCATTAGCCGCTAACAGAGCCGTGACCAAAGGGAGCGGTCAGCTCGGGACCATTTCATGACTGACAATTTTCGACGCGACTTCATCAATCAGATGCTACGCCTGGGCGGCGCAGGAGCGGCTTCAGCCGCTGCATTGCAGGCTGCCCAATCGGCTCCTCAACGCGGACTTGGATCGCTCCCCGCAGGCGGCCTCGGCCAACTCTATCTTCCTCGTCCAGGCCGCAATCGCCGATCCTCCAGTTGGGACCGCCGCGGAAAGAATAACGACTACGTGGGCGTCGAACCCGGAGCGACCGCGGTTCTTGCCGACATCCAAGGCGCAGGCTGCGTCCGGCACATCTGGGTCACGATCGCCGTAGAGGACAAAGACTATCTTCGGAAATTAGTTTTCCGCGCCTACTGGGATGGCGAATCCTCTCCCAGCATCGAGTCACCCGCCGGCGACTTCTTCGGCGTCGGACACGGCCGCGTCTCAAACTATTGGTCGATGCCGCTGAACATGGTGACTGGCGGACAACCGGAAAAGCAGAACCGCGCCGCGATGAACTGCTACTTCCCGATGCCGTTCGCCAAGGGCGCGAGATTCACCATCGAGAACCAGGGAGCGACGCGCGTTCGCGCGCTTTATTTCCAGGTCGATCACGAAGAATACCCTGAGCTTCCCGATCCGGTTTTGCGTTTCCACGCGCAGTGGCGCCGGCAGAATCCAACGGCCGGGACAATGGACCTCAGCAATCGCGCCAATGGCTTTCTGAAGACCAACGATGTGGTTAATCTGGACGGCCAGCAGAACTACACGCTTCTAGAGACCACCGGCCGCGGCCACTATGTCGGATGCAATCTCTCCATCGATCACATCAACCCCATTCCCAGTTTCGGCTGGTTCGGCGAGGGCGATGATATGATCTACATCGATGGCGAGACTACGCCGTCGATCATCGGGACCGGCACCGAGGACTATTTTTGCGCGGCATGGGGATATCCGGGAGGCTTCAATTCTATGCCGTATCACGGCATTTCTCTCGCGGGAGCGCAGGACGGACTGATCCAGTTTACGGGCAAGTGGACCATGTATCGGTATCACATCGAGGATCCGATTTCATTCACCAAATCGATTAAGGTCACTATCGAGCACGGGCACGGCAACGTCCAGTCGAACGACTATTCGTCGGTCGCATACTGGTATCAAACCGAGCCGCACCAAGCGTTCCCTCCACTGTTGAGCGTCGACAAGCGCATGCCCATCAGCGAGGCGGAGAGTTCCCGGCTCTACTGGAAGACCTATTAACACCGCTGGCCGGATCGGATTCGCAAAGTTCCAGAACATCCTGGGACTGCTGGTCATCATTGTGTTGGCCATCCTCACCAGTCCCCGCTCGGCCAATGGCGCCAGGATCTTTCTTGACGTCGGAAATTTGACCGACATCCTTCGCCAGGTCTCCGAGATCGGCATTATGGCGGTGGGGATGACGCTCGTGATCCTGACTGCCGGCATCGATCTCAGTGTGGGAAGCACGCTGGCATTGGCGACCTCGATCGTGGGATTGTGCCTGACATCCTGGGCGCCGGCGATCGGCCCTACGGCGATGATATGGTTCGCGATCTTCTGCGCTCTGGCGGTGTCGGCGATATTGGGCGCGGCGAATGGCGCCGTGATCGCGAGCCTTCGCATCCAGCCTTTCATCGTCACGCTGGCATCCATGATCGGGATTCGCGGGCTCGCCAAGAAACTCACGAACAATACCAACATCGACATGGGATTCGGTTCCGACGTTTCGTCGGTGTTCGCCAGAGTTGGTTCTGAAAAACTGGTGGTGGTGGGATCGTTCGCGATCGTCTTCGCGGTATTCGCATTGGTGCTGACGCGAACCGTGTTCGGCCGGCGGCTGAAGGCTATCGGCGACAACAAGACGGCGGCGATCTACGCAGGCTTGCCCATCAAGCGAACCACGATCTACGTGTACACCTGGTGTGGCGCATTGAGCGGAGTCGCCGGCGTAATGCACGCCGCGCAGAATCACCAAGGCAATCCGAATTCCGGGATGTCGTATGAACTCGAGGCGATCGCGGCCGTTGTGATCGGGGGCACCAGTCTGGCCGGGGGTAAAGGCTCCATGGCCGGCACGCTCATCGGCACGCTCATAATGGGCATCCTGACGAACATGCTGCGCTTGAACAACGTGGACAGCAACACCGAGATGATGCTCAAGGCAGGCATCATCATCATCGCGGTCTGGATTCAGCAGTTCAAGCTGGGCTCTTTGGCGGCGCGGCCGTAGAGTCGCGAAGCCGCAGTTCTGGCTTGAGAATGACGATGCGCTTTTCGCGAGGCGCTTGCTTCTTCTCGAAAACCTCGATCTCTTCGATCAGCATGCGCATGGCTTCCTGGCCCATCAGGTGAGTCGGCTGCGCCACTGTGCTGAGCCGGGGCCGGAAGTTGGCAGCCCAGTCGAAGTCGTCGAACCCGAGAACGCTGACTTGGTCCGGGCACTGTACGCCCCGTTCATTGATGGCGCTCATCAAACCGAGTGTCATTTTGTTGCTGCAGGAAAAGATCGCGGTGGGCGGCGACGGAAGATCGAGCAACTCCAGGCCACGCTGGTATCCGCTCTCGAATTGGAAATTGCCGCGCTTCAAGTAGTCGTCATGAACCGGCAGGCCGGCCTCCTGCAAGGCTTTTCGGAAACCTTCCAGGCGGTCCAGGCCGTTGCAGAATTCCAGACGTCCAACGATGGTGGCGATGCGCTTATGACCGAGCGATATCAAGTGGCGCGTGGCTTGATAGGCCCCGTCGAAATTGTCCGTGATCACAGCCGGGCCTTCCGCTCCGGGCGCGATGCGATCGATGAAAACCATCGGGAAGCGGCGGCGGATCAGACGATCTTGACCGGCCTGAATGTCGGCCGCGGCGAGCAGAACACCGTCCACGCGCCAGGCATGCAGAGTATCGAGATTGGTGAGTTCCTGGCTCCGGTCTTCGTTCGAATCGCACAGGATGATAGCGTAACCGAGGCCGCGCGCTTCTTCTTCCACGCCTCGGACTACTTCGGCGAAGAAGATGTTTGTGAGATCGGGAATCACGATGCCGATGGTCTGCGTGCGGCGGACCTTCAGGCTTCGCGCCAGACGATGCGGCCGGTAGTCTAAAGCCGCCAGAGCTTTCTCAACACGTTCAGTGAGCTTGGGACTGACACCGCCCTTTTTGTTCATGACCGCCGACACAGTGGCGATGGAAACCCGTGCCAGCCGCGCTACATCGTGGATCGTGTGCATGCGCATGCGCAATATAGCATTCCGCGATGCGATGGTCAAGGATCATTCGAAAGGTTTCATTTATTACAATTAGAATGCAGTTTGCACCCATTCCCGGCTGGCCCAGATCAGACTGATTAATATGCCAAAATGGACTGCGTAGACAGGATCTGATGGATTCCAAGAGTGTGACGAAACGTTTCAAAATAGGCTTTTCAGGAGCCTGCGGTTCCGTCCGCGTTGGGCGCGTGATATTGCGGATCGAACAGACTGATCCAGTTTGCGCTAAAGTGAGTTTTCTAACATGACACGACGCGATCTTCTCGGCGCCAGCTTGCTGGCTTTTGCGACTGGCTGCTCGAAGGCGCCCCCAGGTTCGAGTTCCGGCGCCGGAGGCTCTGCATCAGGCAAGACGCGCTTTGTCGCCTTCAGCCAGTGCAACAACGCGGAGCCTTATCGAGCTGCGCAGAATGAGATGCTCACGCGTATCTGCGCCAAGAGCAGCGATCTCAAACTGACGATTTCCGACGGCCAGCAGGACAACAGCAAGCAGATCGCGCAGATCGAAACCCTGATTCTTCAGAAGCCGGACCTGCTGATCGTTGCGCCGAACGAACGCAATCCGCTCACCGCGGTCATGGGCAAGGCGATGGCCGCCGGCATTCCGACCATTTGTCTCGAGCGCGACATCGCGGAGCCAAACTACACCAGCTACATCGCCTGCGATAACCATGCGATCGGCAAGATGGCGGGTGAGTTCATCGTCGAGAAATTGAAGGCTAAGAACGGCGGCCCGAAAGGAAAGATTGTCGAGCTACGCGGGTTGTTGGGTGTTGAAGCGGAGCAGAATCGTTACAATGGCGCTCACGAAGTTTTTCAGCAATACTCCGGCATCAAGGTGGTGCACGAAGCGGTAGCGGACTGGCTCCAAGCCAAGGGTCGCGAGCGGATGGTGGAGATTCTTCGCGCGCAGCCGGAGATCGACGCCGTGTATGGCCACAACGATCCCATGGCGGTGGGCGCGTACCTGGCGGCGCAGGAATTGGGACGCGAGAAGTCGATGTTCTTCGTGGGAGTGGATGGTTTAGGCGGAGCGTCGGGAGGCATCAAAAAAGTGATGGACGGTGTGTTGTCCGCCACATTCTACTACCCGCTAGCAGTGGACAAAGCCATGGAAGTGGGCGATCGCATTTTGCACGACCCGTCATTCAAGCCCGAAAAGAAGTACACCCTCACCTCAGAAATCATAACGCCGGAAAATGCCGCGGCGATGTACGGGAAGCTAACATTTTCGTGACGCGGGGCACGCACTAATGCCTGAATTGCTGCGTGCTTCCAATATCAACAAGCACTACGACGGCACGCACGCTCTGCGCGACGTCAGTCTTTCGATTCTGCCCGGCGAAGTCCACGCGCTGGTAGGCGAAAACGGCGCAGGTAAAAGCACGCTCTCAAAAGTAATAGCCGGCGTTGTGCAGCCGGACTCAGGCGAACTAACCTGGAACGGTTCACCAGTCTCAATCCAAACGCCGCTGGACGCCCAGCGCCTAGGCATCGGCATCATCTTCCAAGAGCTGGATCTTTTCCCGCACCTGACCATCGCCGACAACCTGGTCATCGGCAATCTTGTTTCCGAACGTGGCATGTTCCTCGACCGCAAGTCGATGGACCAATTCTGTGCGCCCTTGTTACGCGAAGCCGGCCTCAATTGCCCGTCCTCCCGCCTGGTTGCGGACCTTTCGCTGGCGCAAATGCAACTGGTAGCAATCGCTCGCGCGCTGGGAATGAATGCGCGGCTGATCATCATGGACGAGCCCACCAGTTCGCTTTCTGAAGACGGCGCCGAGACTTTGTTCGGATTGATCCGGGGACTCAAAGAGAAAGGCGTCTCCATCATCTACGTCTCGCACAAGATGGACGAGATTTTTCGGATCTCGGACCGGATCTCAGTCCTGCGCGATGGCGAGATGATCGCGACCAATGCGGCTAAGGAAACAAACGTAGGCGAGGTGATCGCGCTAATGGTTGGCCGCGAGCTCCAGCAGATCGCGACCCGGAAAGAGATCGAGCAAGCGCGAGTCTTGCTGCGAGTCAAAGAGCTTTCGACTCCGCAACTCGAGGACATCAGCTTCGATCTGCATGCCGGCGAAGTGCTGGGAGTCGCGGGACTGGTTGGCTCCGGCCGCAGTTCCCTGGGCGCCGCTCTGTTCGGTCTCGAGAAAATCCAAAGCGGTTCGATGGAGCTGCGCGGCGAGCCGTTCCAGCCGAGGTCGCCCGCCCACGCCGTGAGCCGCGGCCTGGGACTTGCGCCTGAAGATCGCAAGGCGCAAGGGCTCATGATGCAGATGAGTATCATCGAAAATTCAACCTTCAATGTTCTGGGCCAGCTCCAGCGCGCTGGATTCATCGATCAGTCCGAGGAAAAACGGCGCGCCACCGAAGCGCACCAGACGTTGCGACTGAAATCGAGAAGCGGCGCCGATGCCGTGAGCACCCTCAGTGGAGGCAATCAGCAGAAGGTGCTGCTTTCAAGATGGCTGCTGGCTGATCCCGACGTTCTGTTCCTGGATGATCCAGCGCGCGGCATCGATATCGGCGCGAAACACGACATCTACGAATTGCTCGTCAAGTTGACCGCCGCAGGCAAGGGGATCATCCTGGTCAGCTCCGAGCTTCCGGAATTGTTGCGATGCTCGGATCGCATTCTGGTCTTGCACGAAGGACGAAGTATGGGTATTCTCGCGCGGGATGAGGCCACGCAGGAGGGGATTATGGCGATGGCGACTCGATCGGTCTAACAGCGTTGAAAAATCCGCTCCCTTTGGTCACGGCTCGGTTAGGGGAATGGTCTGCATACCGACCTGCGGCTACGGCTTCGCGCAAACGAAGTTCGCTGCATCGTCGGTGCTCCCGCTGCCCTTGTACTTTGCAATCTGTGGATACGGACAAAGCGGGCGCGTCCGGACCACGCCGCTCGTTCGGTCCAAGTCATTCTTGTATTTGGTGGCGATGATTTTAGACGGAGCGGCGCGATCTTCCACCCAATGCTCGAGGGCCTTCGAGATGTCGTGCCCACCATCGTTCTTCGTTCCGGAATACTCGCCAAAGCTGTTTGGACCAGGACCGAATGCGCAATGCTGCATTCCGGGAACCATGAACAGGCGCACAAAGGATTCGGTTTGCTTAACGCCCATTTTGCTCTCCACACTGCGGTAGTAGTCGATGGAATCAAGACCAGAGATCGCCGCATCGCTCCAGCCATGAAAAAGAATCAGCTTCCCGCCCCGATCTTTGAAAGCCTTGAGATTCGGATCCGTGGCATTCATCACATTCCCTAATTTGTCTTCCGCGATCTTGATATCCGTATCGAAGTTGAAAGTATGGAAATCCCAACTTGGCGCTTCGAACACGAGATTCGAAAAGAACTGAGTGCCGAATGCAGTTTGCAGGCTGCGCCCTGGCGTCGCTCCGTTAATCCAGTTTGTCCATCCGTAGGGGCCCGTCTCGCCACCCGGCACGAAGCCGGGATAAAGTTTTTGGCCTTTCGAATTCTTCGGGCCCGAATAGATTGCGGCCAGCGCTTTCACCTGTGGCGCCGTAAGGCAACTGTCCGACTCCGCTCCGTCGCACAGCAGCACTTTTGGATCGAAATTACAGCGAGAAGGATCTTCCAGCACGCCGTCTTTAACTCCGTCGTTTGAGTCGCATGCCGTCACGGTTGCGGATTCGATGGCTTTCAACTTCGCGGGTGGAATGTAACCGCCCGGCTCACTGAGCGCTTGTGTGTTCCAGATGAATCCGCTAAAAAGGCGAGTCCAGTAATTCGCCGGCGCACCTGCAATGATGCCGTCGTAGTCCGCCGGATAGCGTTGTGCCTCCATTAGGGCCTGCCGCCCGCCGTTGGAACAGGAGCTGAAGTAGGAATGCTTCGGGCCAGAACCGTAGAACGCGAGTACGATGGCCTTGCCTTTTTCCGCAGTCTCGTGGATTGCGCGATAGCCGAAGTCGACTACTTTCTCCGGATGCCCTAAGCCCCACTGCGCGCCGAATTGGCCTTGTGAGTGCCCCGTATCGGTGGAGGCCGCGGCGTAACCGTTTGCGACGGCATTCGCAAGGCCTTCGCCATAGATGATCGATCCGGCGAAGCCGCCGTTGCCGATGCCCTGGAATCGCCCGTTCCAGTTCTCATTCGGCA
>JBGPSX010000005.1:0-25149 GCA_041490325.1 Bryobacteraceae bacterium
CTGCTCGGAGAGGGCGAGACGGCGTTGATGGTTTACAACATTTTGCAGAAGTATTGGGAATCGACCCCGCAGGAAGATGAACGCCCACTGCTATTCCTGATGAGCGACTAGCCCCGTGCTGTAATCCAAAATGTGGGGCGGCCAATGTGCACAACTCACTCAAACCGCTTCTTGCAGGCGCGGCTCAGCTACGCATTAATGCCGCTTACCGAGCCGTGACCAAAGGGAGCGGTGCTTCGGGACAGTTTTTCAGCACCCTCTTTTAGCCTCTCTCGTTGGGCAGCGCGGCTATACTGAAGTTTAATGTACGAAATGGGCCTGTTCTGGCTGCGCGTGGCCACCGTACTCTACGGCGTTGGACTTTTGCACGTTATGGCCGTGCTGCTCCGGCGCAAGTCTGGATTCCTTAAGTACGCACTGTTTGCCTTCCTGGTCGCCACCGTTTTGCACTTCGTCGCGATTGTCGAATTGGCGGTCGCGGTGGGGCATCTGCCGGTCGATAACTTCTTCGAGTGCGCGACGGTCTGCGCCTTCCTGATTGCAGTCTTATTCCTGTTCGTCTATTGGCGATACGATTTTGCGAGCTTGAGCGTGTGCATTTTTCCGCTCGTGTTTGTATTGACGCAGGCCGGCGCCATGGAGCGGCCCATGCTTTCCTGGCCGAATACGAACATCCGGAACGCGTGGCTGCTGCTGCATGTCATGCTGATTTTGCTCGGATATGCCGCGCTATTGTTGACGGCCGTCGCCTCCGTTTTTTATCTGATCCAGGAACGCCAGCTCAAGCAAAAACGCAGCATCACGTTTTTCCGGCGGCTGCCTCCATTGGGGACGCTGGACAATCTGATCTCGAACGCAATGAGCTTCGGGTTTGTGTTCATCACGCTGGGCGTCATCGCCGGCAGCACCTGGGCGTTCATCGAATCGGGCACTGAGTGGATCGTCGATCCGCGGATCACGCTGGCCTTCGTCACTTGGGGCTTCTACCTGGCCATGGTCTTCCTCCGGGCCACCGCCGGTTGGCGAGGACGCAAGGCGGCGTTGATGGCGGTCGCCGTCCTGTGCTGCTCGGCGCTGACCTGGGCCGCGCACGTGGGCCTGCGATCGATGTTGACCAAATGAGATTCTCAATCACTGGCGTGAATCACAACAGTGCGCCGGTGGAGGTGCGTGAGCGCCTGGCGTTCGACGACAACGCTTTGGCGGAAGCGCTGCAAGACCTGAAGCGCCGGCCCGGTTTCTGCGAGGGCATGATTCTTTCCACCTGCAACCGCGTGGAAGTCGCGCTGACGTGCGAGGACGGCTCAGGTGTAGCTGTGGCAGTGGACGAATTTCTGGCCGACACGCGGCATGTTTCGGTCGATTGGGTAACGCCCTATCTGTACCGCTACGAAGACAGCGACGCTATCCGGCACCTGTTTCGCGTCGCGTCGAGCTTGGACTCGATGGTGGTGGGCGAGCCGCAGATTCTGGGGCAGCTCAAATCCGCTTACGCTTTGGCGAAGCAGCACGGCGCTGTAAGCGGCTTCCTCGACAATTTGCTCACGCGAGCGTTCAGTGTCGCCAAGCGGGTGAGGTCGGAGACCGACATCGGCGAGAGCGCGGTCTCGGTCAGCTACTCGGCGGTCGAGCTGGCTAGAGAAATATTCGGGACTCTGGAAGACAAGAAGATCATGCTGGTAGGCGCCGGCAAAATGTCGGAACTGGCCGCGCGTCATCTGCGGCGCAGCGGAGCCACGCAGATTTTCGTCACCAACCGGACGCATGAGCGCGCGGTCGAAATGGCGAATTTGTTCGATGGCAAGATCGTAGACTATACGCAATTCCTGTCAGTCCTGCCCGAGGTTGACATCGTGATTACGTCCAGCGGCGCCCCGCATTACATCCTCACTCGCGACGACATGAAGAAAGTCATGAATGCGCGGCGTAACCGTCCGATGTTTCTGATCGATATCGCAGTGCCACGTAACATCGAACCCACCGTCAACAAGCTGGACAACGTCTTTCTTTACGACATTGACGACCTGCAGAAGGTGGTCGACACGAATCGCGAAGGCCGATTGCAGTCGGCTGAAGAAGCCGAGGCGATCATCGTCGACGAAGTGGACCGGATGATGGCGCGGCTGAAGGAGCGCGACGTAGTTCCAACCATCGTCGGGTTGCAGGAGCAGCTCGAAACGATGCGGACGGCGGAATTGAATCGCATGCGGGCAAAGTTCGGCGCGCTCACACCCGAACAGGAGCAGGCCTTGGAAGCATTTTCCAAGAGCCTCATTAACAAAGTGGCGCACGGGCCGATTTCGGAACTGCGCCGCCAAGCGTCGCACCCGGACGGGCGCCATTTCGTCAGCGTCATTCGAAAGGTCTTCCGACTCGGCAAATAGCATGCTGACCATCGGCTCGCGGGGTTCTCAACTCGCATTGTGGCAGGCGCGCTGGATCCAGGCGCGTCTCGAAGGCTGCGGCGTGCAATGCTCGATCGAGATCATCCATACCACCGGTGACAAGATCACCGACGTGGCGCTGTCCAAGGTGGGAACCAAAGGACTGTTCACCAAGGAAATTGAAGAGGCGCTGCTCAATCGCAGTATCGGTCTCGCGGTCCACAGCTTGAAGGACATGCCGACTGACTTGCCGGCGGGATTGACTCTGGCCGCGATTCCCGAGAGGGAAGACGCGCGGGATGCGTTGATCGGTGCACGGCTTTCTGAATTGCCGCAGCGCGCGCATGTGGGGACCGGTTCGCTGCGCCGCGCCGCGCAATTGCGCGTGATCCGGCCTGATCTGGAACTCGAAAACATCCGCGGTAACGTGGACACGCGGCTTCGCAAGCTCGATGAGGGGCAATACGACGCGATTGTACTGGCGGCGGCTGGGCTGCGGCGTTTGGGTTTGGAGCATCGCATCACTGAAGTATTGGAGGTGGATGTGATGTGTCCCGCAGTGGGGCAAGGAGCGCTCGCGGTAGAGACTCGCGAAGACGGCGGCGAGGCGTGGCAAGTGTGCCAGAAGCTGGAGAACGCGGAAGCAAGAATAGCTGTGACGGCCGAGCGGGCCGTGCTGGCGGCATTGGGCGGTGGGTGCCAGGCGCCGATGGGCGCGCATGCGACGGTTGATGACGCGCTAGTCCATCTGCGCGCCGTTATTGTTTCGCCGGACGGAGCGCAAGTGATCCGAAAGCAAGTCAGCGGGAGCGCCAGCGAAGCCGCCGCGATGGGCCGGGCGCTGGGCGAGCAACTTCTGGCAGAGGGCGGCAAGCAAATCCTCGAATTGGTGTACGGGACATGATGGCTCCGTGGTGCACGCACTCCTGCGTGCCGCGTTCACACTCATGTGAACGCTGGTCCAACAGGCGGTCGCAGGAGTGCGAATGCGGCACGCAGGAGTGTTCCCATTGCGTTCCGCACAACAATGGTGATGAAAGTAAAGGACTTGCCTCCGGCGGCGTCCCTGACATTCGAGGGTGCGTGCGCCACGCATGAAAGTTTATCTGGTAGGCGCCGGGCCAGGCGATCCTGATCTGATCACCTGGAAGGGCCGCAAGCTCCTCGCGATCGCGGACTCCATCTTGTACGATCACCTCGCCAGCGAGCATCTGCTCGATCTCGCGCCAAAGCACTGCGAAAAACTCTACGTCGGCAAGAAGAAAACCGTCCACGCATTTCCTCAGGAAGAGATTTGCCAAATGATGATCGATCGCGCCCGTCGCGGTTTGACCGTGGTGCGGCTCAAGGGCGGCGATCCATTCATCTTCGGCCGCGGCGGCGAGGAACTGGAAGCGCTGGTCGAGGCCGGCGTCGAGTTCGAAGTGGTTCCTGGAGTAACCTCGCCCTTGGGCATTGCCGCATATAGCGGCGTGCCGCTGACGCACCGATCGCATACCAAGGTGGTCACGTTCGTAACCGGGCATGATGTTCCGGGCATCGATTGGAGCAAGGTCGGGCAATCGGAAACGCTGGTGGTGTTCATGGGGATTGCCTCTATTCGCGATATCGCGCGAGAACTGATCGCGCATGGACGCTCTGGCGATACTCCCGCCATCGCGGTGCGTTGGGGAACGCGGCCGGATCAGAAAACAGTCAGCGGGACGCTCGCAACCATCGCGGATCGAATTGACGAAGCTCACCTGAAGCCGCCCGCGACCGTGATCATCGGCGAAGTGGTGGCTCTGCACGAACGATTGAATTGGTATGAGAAGCTGCCGTTGTTCGGGCGCCGGATCGTGGTCACTCGCGCGCGAGATCAAGCGGCCGAACTTTCCGATCGGTTGCGTTCGCTTGGCGCCGACGCCGTTGAACTACCTGTCATCGCTCTTGAGTCTGCCGTGGATACTACACCGCTCGATGGCGCCATCGAAAGGCTATCCACTTTCGATTGGCTCATCTTCACCAGCGTCAATGGAGTGCGCTTCTTCCTCGACCGGCTGGATGCGTCGAAGCAGGACTTGCGCTCTCTGAAGGCTCGCATTTGCGCGATCGGTCCAGCGACGAGGCAAGCCATCGAAGCCCTGCATCTGAAGGTCGACTTGATGCCCGAAGAATACGTCGCCGAGAGTCTGGTGAAGGCATTCGAAGGCCAATCTCTCAGCGGAAAACGCATCTTGCTGCCGCGCGCGGCCGTGGCTCGGGATTTGATTCCAGACGAACTGGCGCGGCGCGGAGCCCACGTGGAAGTGGTAGAAGCATATCGCAACGTCATTCCCGAGGACGCCGCCTCACGTGCCGGCGAACTCTTCACCGCCGGCAAGAAACCAGATTGGATTACGTTCACAAGTTCATCGACTGTTCAGAACCTGCTCAGCATCGCGGGACGTGAAGCGCTGGATGGAGTACGCATCGCATCCATCGGTCCGGTTACGTCTGAGACCGCGCGCGCCAGCGGCCTGACAGTTCATGCGGAGGCGAAGGCATTCACATTGGATGGTCTCGTGCAGGCAATCCTGGAGGCCGAGCGCTAACGGTTCATCCCGGTAAAATGACGGTTCGTCCGATTCTGGTGGCGGCCTGAACTATCTCAGTACATGATTAGAAACGCACCAACATGATTGAAGTCGAACAGCTACGCAAGCAATACGACGACCTGGTGGCCGTCAAAGACGTCAGCTTCACCGCGCGCCAGGGCGAGATTTTCGGCTTACTGGGCCCCAACGGCGCCGGCAAAACCACCACCATCGGATGCATCTCCGGCCTGCTCACGCCGACCGCGGGCAGCGTGCGCGTTGCAGGACACGATGTCGTGCGCGAGGGCGTGGCGGCGCGCCGCAGCATCGGCGTAGTTCCCCAAGAAATCGCGCTTTACGACGATCTTTCCGCGGCGGAGAATCTCTCCTATTGGGGCGGAGCGCAAGGACTCCGGGGCAGTCATCTGCGTGATCGCATCAACGATGTTTTGCAGCTAACCGGATTGCTCGACCGTGCCAAGGAGCCGGTCAAGCAGTTCAGCGGCGGGATGAAGCGGCGCCTCAACTTTGCGTGCGGGATCGTGCATCGGCCCAAGGTGCTGTTGCTGGACGAGCCAACGGTAGGCGTCGATCCGCAGAGCCGCGTTCGTTTACTCGACCTGGTGCGCGATCAGGCTCGCGGCGGCGCCTGCGTCCTCTACACCACGCATTACATGGAGGAAGCGGAAACGCTATGCGATCGGCTGGCCGTCGTCGATCACGGACAGATCATCGCGCAAGGAACGCTGGTGGAACTGCGCGCGTTACACGGCGAGCGCGACCTGCTGCGCTTAACCGGCGTATTCAGACCGGACGCTGTTCGCGAAGGGTTGGCGCAACTGGAAGGCGTCGAGATTCTTTTGGCCGACGAGGCGCAGTTGTCACTCGCCGTGAGCGACGCTTCCCATCGCCTGCCGTCGATCTTTGCGGCCGTCCATGCCGGCGGCGAGGTGCGCGGCACAACGCTCACCGAACCGAGCCTGGAAAGCCTGTTCATCAAGCTGACCGGCAAGGAACTGCGGGAGTAGCCGATGCGCTTCATCTGGAAAAGCGCCGTCAAGGATCTCAGGCGCCTGCGCCGCGAGCCGGCCACGTTGATCATCTGGCTGGGTGTTCCCACCTTCATCGCACTCATTCTGACTTTGGTATTCGGGCGCGGAGCCGCGCGCCCACAAGGTGAACTGCTGATCGTCGACGAAGACCGTGGCATCGGCGCCAGCCTGGTGTCGGGCGCGTTCAGCCAGGGATCGTTGGCCGGAATGATTACCGTGAACAAGGTCGATCGCGCCGAAGGCCGCCGGCGAATCGATCAGGGAAAAGCATCGGCGCTGCTTATTATTCCGAGTGGGTTCTCGGCGGCATTCTTCCAAAATAAACCTACCAAGCTCGAGCTGATCCGCAATCCTGCGCAAAGAATTCTTCCCGAGATGATCGAAGAGACGCTGTCGATGACGACCGACGGCGCGTTTTATATTCAATCCAACGCGGGCCATTCGCTGAGTGCAATTCCCAGAGCCGGACCGCTGCCGGCCGCCGGCATCGCCCAGAACGCCGCGTCGATCAACCAGGCATTTGGTCACCTTCAAAAGTACCTTGCGCCGCCCTTGATCCAGGTCCAGACCACCGTCGTCAAGGACGAAACGGAAAAACCCGGAGGCTTCGCGGCTTTGTTCTTTCCGGGCATGCTGTACATGGCCGTGTTCTTCATCGCCGGTGGGATGGCCGCCGATCTGTGGCGCGAGAGAACATCGGGCGCATTGCGGCGCATGGTCACGACGCCAGCGAATCTCGGAGCATTCTTAGCGGGAAAACTGGTGGCGGCAACGCTGGTGCTGCTCACCGTCGGTACGTTGGGACTGGTGCTGGGTCACTGGCTGATCGACCTGCCGGTCGCCAACTTTGCGCTCGCCGTGATCTGGTTAACGCTCTCCGGCGCCGGCTTGTATTTGATGATGATGCTGATTCAATCGCTGGCGACGAGTGAACGAGTGGCCAACTTGTTAGCCAACTTAATTACGTTGCCGCTAGCTATGTTGGGCGGCAATTTCTTTCCGTTCGAGGCCATGCCGCCCGGCTTGGCGCGCATCGGCAAGTTAACGCCCAACGGATGGTCAATGATGGAATTGAAGGCGATTCTCGCCGGCTCGTTCCACTCCTCCGTGCTTCTTTGGGTGGCGGTCTTCCTGATGGCGACTTGGTTGCTTACCAGTTGGAGAATCCGGAGGGCGCCATGCTGAGGGATGCATTTTTCCTGGTCCAGCGCGATCTCCGATATCTGTTGCGGCGCAGGGAAACGCTGATCTGGACGTTCCTCATGCCAATCGTCTTCTTTTATTTCATCGGCAGCGCAACGGGCGGTTATGGCCGCGGCGAAAAAGCCGATCCGATTCACGTGGTGACGCCGGCCGATGGTGGATTCCTCGCAGACCAACTGGTGACGCGCCTCGAACAGCGCCACTATCGGGTAGTGCAGAATCCCAATGCGGCGCGAGAGATCCGGATTCCCGCCGGTTTCACTGCTACAGTGCTCAGCGGAAAACCGGCCAAGATCGAATTCATCCGGCACGGATCGGATGTCGCGGGCGACTACGACGATGTACGTCTGCGCCGCGCGGTTTACACGGTGCTGGCCGATCTCGCGACGGTTTCCGCAAAGGGCGAACCAACGCCGCAGGCTTTTGCCAATCTAGCCAAACAGCCACGCAACATCACGCTCGACGTCTCGAGCGCCGGCAAACGGAAGGATCCTCCGGCCGGCTTTTCGCAGGCGGTCCCCGGAGTGCTGGTCATGTTCACGTTGCTCGTGCTATTCACGAGCGGCGGCGTCTCGATCGCTGTTGAGCGGCGCCAGGGCATTCTGCGGCGTCTCGCTTCGTCGCCCATGTCGCGCGGCGCGGTGGTGCTCGGAAAATGGGGGGCGCGCTTCTCGCTGGCCTTGATCCAGATCCTGTTCGCGATGGCGACCGGCACGGTGTTGTTCAAGGTTCAATGGGGCGAGCACCTGGGCGCGATTATTTTGCTGCTGTCGGCGTACGCGAGCCTGGCTGCACTGCTGGGTTTGCTGCTCGGGAACTTCGGGCGCAGCGATGGCCAAGTGGTCGGGATCGGCGTCATCGCCAGCAACGTCATGGCGGCGCTAGGCGGCTGTTGGTGGCCGATCGAGATCGTTCCCCGCTGGGCGCAGCATCTGGCTCTGCTTTTCCCGACTGGCTGGGCCATGGATGGATTGCACAAGCTCATGAGCTTTGGCGATTCGCCTGCCGCCGTGATCCCACATATCGCGGTATTCGTGAGTGCGTCGTTAGTGGCGGGATATGTGCTGGCTAGGAAGTTTCGGTTTCAAGGATGAAACGCGCCGGCTGAAGCCGGCGGCAGCCTGAAGGCTACCCTACCAGATGTATTCTTTGGCTTGATCGCGGCGTTCGTAGCTGTCTAGTACGTGTACTACGCGGATTTTCTTCAACGTAGTCGGACTGAGGGCGCCGATCGGGATGTAGACGATTCTGCGATTCAAGTGGGCGGCGATGGAGCGGAAAATGCTGCGCGGCTGCTTTGCTGCAACGTATACAACATAGCGCTGCGTGGAATAATCCAGGCCCGCCAGCAGCAAACGCTCCGGCTTGTTCCGCGCGAAATCGTAATCCGGATCCGACCATACATCGATCATGCGGCGCGGCGGAAGCGTCATCAGGAATCCGCCGTACTCGGCGCGGCCAATCCCGGGGCCGACCAAGTGGTCGAACGGATAGGTGGAATAGAACGCCATGTCGGATTCATTCTGATGTTCGCCGAGCCAAGTGGTCAGATATTGATAACGGTCGTCATGGTCTTCATCGAAAATCACAACCGCTGCCCCCACTTCACCGGCGATCCGATCGAGTTGGCGCACGTAGATCTTGTTCTGATGCCAGTTGCGAATGGTCTCGCGTAGATCGACGCCATCCAGGATCGATGTGGTGAATGGCTCGGTCCGGCTGCGTTCTTCGGATAGCATGCTCTTGGCTTTGCGTTTCAGAAATCGACCGTAGTTTTCGATCACCAGATCTTCGGGCGGGTAGGAGCAGATGGCTGTTCCATCCGTCTGGCGCGCCCATTCGCCTTCGAACTTCTCCTTCTTGCGGTGCTTCAATACACGCGGCACCAGGCGCTGCTTCGGCCTAGGAAGGCGCCTGCGAAGCCGAAGCTTTTTGGTGTTGATCCAAACTTCTTCGCCCGAAAGATTCACGGTCTCGAGCAAATCGCTGGACGCTTTCTGCGGAGGATATCGATTGGCGACCTGCCAGACCTCGTAGGCATAGTTGTCGTCGACAACTGAGCGCGCCGCAACCGTAAGGTCGAAGACGCCGGCCACCAGGTCGCCATTGATCGACGCCAGATTACGAGTGAAACGCGCCATCATCCGGCGCTGCCAGTACTCGATTTTGTCGCCCGTATTCTTGACGTATTCCTTTTCGGCTTCACGCAGCAGATCGAGCTGAGCCCGGGGCCGATCGATCAACTCGTCGGGCGTCATCTGCGATCGAAACGTCTCGTAGCGGTTTTGAATATAGGGATATTCCACCGTGATTTCAGCCAGACAGTCGGGATGCGGATTCAGCAAACGGATATCCGGAGGTTTGCGCTGGCTGGGCGGATCCTGTGGAACTTCCATCGCATCCAGGACCGGATCGAGCAGATTGAGCGATAACACCACGAATACTTCGGCCAGAGGATCCACGCCTTGCAATTTCCACGCGATGCCGGCGGCGTGCGCGGCGATTTCCTCGTTGCGCTCCTGCGGATGGATGCGATAAGCCTCAATGTACTTCGCGACGCCGATGTAATGGATCGCATACGGATCGGGATACAAATCGGGGAGATGCGGCCGGTCGCCCGAGTCGGGCTCAATGAGAATCACTTCGGCATCCACTTCGAGACCGGTGCGCGCCGCCTCCGTGAAAGGATCGGAAGGCTCAACGGGCACGTAGATGCCGCGCTCGTCATTCTGCGGATCGGGATAGAGGATCACCGACATTTCCGGCAGCCGAGCCAAGGCTTGCAGGTATGCATCTTCGAGCGACCCCGGGAGTTCTATTGCTACGATGCGAGGCCGGTCGCGCAAGATGGCGCGGCGCAGGTCCGCGCTGAATTCCAGCCGGCCTGGAACGACCGGGAAATACGTGACGTTGCCACGCCGGAGACTGCCTGGATCTTCGGGAAGATTAAACTCGGGGGACATAACGCAGAGCTTCGTCGCCCAGCGTTTCGATGATCGCCGTGCGAATCAGGAATTGCTCGTCGCTGTGATCCGATAGCGTGGGGCCGCTCTCCACGCTTTTCAGTTTCATTACGAAGCGCGCGATATTGATGCCATCGCGAACGGTGTAGCGCTCGTCGGCCGAGTGCGCTTGCTGCAGAAATTCAGTGACGTAGTTGAGGATATGCTCATCGCCGAACGGCACATTTTCCTTGAGGATCGAGTATTCCTCGTGACGTTCCGGAAAATCGATGGTGATCTGGGGCTGCAAGCGCGAGTGGATATACTCGGGCAGGTCGAAGGTGGATGCGTCGTCGTTCATGGTCGCCACCATGCGGAACAGCGGATGGGCCTTGATCTTGATCCCGGCCACGATGGACTCGACATAGCGCCGGTTGTCGAGCAGCGGAGCGAGACTGGCCCAGCTTTTCTCGCTCATGCGGTTGCCTTCATCCAGGATCGCAACGCCGCCGCGGAGCATGGCCGTGACCAGCGGGGAGGCGACATAACGAAGTCGCGCTGCGCCTTCGATGACCGGAGTGACCAGCAGGTCTTCGGGGCGCGTGTCGACGGTGGCCTGCATGATGTAGACTTCGCGCTTGAGTCGTTTCGCCGCCGCGTAGGCGAGCGTGGTTTTGCCGACGCCTGGTTTCCCGAGCAAACGCGGGTTCATCGGCACGTCCTGCGGATCGACAACCAGCCAGGAGGCGAGCAACTGCCGCATCACTTCTTCCTGGCCGACCCAAGTCACAGTTAGTTCGTCGGGATGAGCCAGATGAAGGGTGACTCCATCGATCTCCACCGTCATATGATTGCTATTCTAGCGTGGCGGGCGCGAGCGTGTGCTAGCTAGCCCGCAGAAAAAATTGGGTACAGGCACGGAGTTTCCGCCTTGGACATTTCGCATTGCTTGGGATTTATACCGGCGGAAATCCGATCCTGCCCCCAATTCTTCATGCCGCGGCAGAGGCGAAGGTGAGAAGAGGCGGGTGCGTATCGGACGATTCCCGGTACTCCAGCTCGAAGGCAGAGGCCATCGGGCGGCAGCCGCTGGAAGGGTAAAGCTGAACAAAGAGCTGCTGGATTCCAGACGATTCAAGACCATGGCAGATCCTGGCGACGTTCGCAGCCGCTTGATGAATGCAGGAACCGCATTCGAGTCCTAAGGTCGAGCACGTCTCCGGACTATTCTCAGCGAACAGTTCCATTCCCTTTTCCCCCTGTCGTACTAGGCAAAAACAATTATTAGAGCTTAGGGGATTTTTTCCTATAGTACTGATGGGGGATTCGCCCGACTCTTTTGAGGGTATCGGGCGGTGGCACGCGCGCGGGCGTCCAAAAGCCTTGAAAACCGCTATTTCATGAATCCACTGACGCGAGCGACGTTGGCGCTGAGCTGGTCGTTAAGCGGGTCGTCGAGCGCAAGGAGATGCCGAAGGTCGGGCGATAGCCGTTGCTGGACCTCGGGACGCAGGAGCTTTTTCTGGTACTGCTGCTGCGGTTTGTCGCGCCGCGCATAGAAGATGTGCATCGCGCGGCGCGGATTGGCGGTGCGGTTGGCGGTTCCGCCATGCCACATGTGCGCGTTCATGACGACCACGGCGCCGGCCTTGCCGGTGAGCAGGATCTCGCCGGGATGCGGGGCGCTCGGGTCTGCTACAGCGTCCTTGGGCAGGTGGCCGGAACGATGGGAGCCCGGGATCATTCGAGTGGCGCCATTATGTTCGGTGAAATCGTCCAGCATCCAGACCGTGTTCGCCACCCAGTAGCCATTTTCGTCGGGCAGCGCACCCATGTCGCAATGCAGCGGCTGCACCCAGGTGGAATGCGGATTCGCGGAGCGGACGTTGAGGCTGCTCAGTTTGAATTCAGGGCCCAGAACGTGGCCCAGGCAGTCGAGGATCTCAGGCATCGCGATGACCCGTTCGAAGACCTCACCTTTGTCGACTAGATTGGCGAGCCGGCGGGTCTGCTCCTCCTGCTTGAATTCGGAACCGGCCTGTTCGCCTTCGATGGCGAACAATTGTGCGACGCGTTCGCGGACTTCGCTTAGGAGTTGATCGCCCATGAAGTTTTCGAGCACGACATAGCCGTCTCGATCCAGTTGAGCGCGCGCCTGAGAATCCATTCGTCTTAATGGTATCGCCGACAACGCGGGTGATGCTCTCTACCTGGATGAATGCATGGACGAGGGACTTCGTCATCACTTCGCCAATCACGCGGCGAGCCGGAGGGGTTGCTCCAGTTCATGCCTTTGCCACCGATGAGCCGGCTGAAGCTGGCCGCGGATTGAAGTCCACCCGACGTGGTTGGTGGAGTCTGGCCGCTTGATAGAGGGCTCGGGATTCGGTTTCGGCGGGGGACCAGTCGTCGTCGGAAGCGTATTTGCGGGCGGCGGCCGCGAGCGTTTGGGTTCGTTTTGCAATCTGGATGCGCGAGGCGAGCGGAGGGGCGTTTTGCATGAATCCGGCGGGCAGCGTAGTGGTGAGGGCGGCCTCTGTTTGCAAAGCTTTGAGCTCGCGGAGGGCGCGTTGGAAGCTGCGCTCGATGCGGGTCTGGTGGCGGGCCAAGCGGTCGAGCCGCACGGTTAATTCGACGTTCTCGATGAGATCCATGTAGTGGGCGGCGGAGTCGGTCAGCGCGTATTCCATGCGGCGGATGCGGCGGAGATTCCAGGCAGAGGCCACGAGTTGGTCGAACAGAGTCTGTTGAATGGCGCCTTGGGGGCGGATGTCTGTTTCGAATTGCGACTTGAGTTCTTCGAATTCTTCGCGGTCTTCGAAAGCCAGGATGATTTCGGCGGAGGTGAGTCCGTGTTTGCGCGCGTTCTGGGAGGAGCGGGCCTTGCCTTCTTCAGTACGCGGTCCGGTGCTGAGGAGCGCGTTGACGGAATTCGCGATTTGACGTGCTTCGGATGACATCTTGTTGTCCTTTAGGAGGATGTGCCTCCGGTTCGATTCTAGGGCCGGCGACTTTGAGCTGACGGAGAGCGGTCGGGGAAATGGTTGAGGACTTGGGAGATCGCGATGAGCGAATGGTGTCACCCTCAAGATCTGTTTCGCGATGCGCTTCAGCTTGACTTGCTCGACGATTGTTCGCGCGAGCTCTTTTTGTCCCGTGTGGAGCGCGAACGTGACCGCCTGCAGATCGTAATCCAGGACGCTTACGGGGGACGTTCGACGATTCGAGGGCGCGTCCGAGTCCATGCTGTGAATGGTCAGCGACATGCTGCTGGATTCGTCGGTGCGGCCATGATGTACCGAAGGAAACCGGAGGTCACAAGCGGCTAATCCTGGCCGCTACCGTCGGCCTGGCGTTCGTTGCGGTGCGCTACGGGATCTCGATTGCTTCGCCTCCCGTCGCCGTGTGCAGGATTCCTCCGTTTCCGCCTACCCATCCGGTCATGGCATCCGTAAAGAAGACGGCGTGGAGGTCGGTGCTGGCACCGCTGGACTGAACTTTCCAGGTGTTGCCGCCATCGGTGGTCCGCAGGATCGCGCCGTTGTCGCCCACTACCGTTCCGTTGTTCGCATCCGCGAAAAACACGCCGTAATACCGGCCCGAATTCGTCTGCGGGTGCTCCTGGCGCGTCCACGTGGCGCCGCCATCCGTGGTGCGATAGATGTTTGCGTTGCCTCCCACTCCGGTCCCAGTGTTGGCATCCGTGAAGAACACCGCGCGAATGCCACCACATTTGCAGGTTTGCCGCGTCCAGGTCACTCCGCCATCCGTGGTGCGGAGGACCACGCCTTGATCTCCGGCCACCGTTCCGGTGTTAGCATCCGTGAACGAGACGCCCCAAAGATCGAGGGTCGTGCCGCTCGCCTGCACAGTCCAATCCGCTCCGCCGTCGGTGGTGTGCAGAATCCTGCCGTTGTTTCCGACCACAGTCCCAGTGTTGGCATCGGTGAACGATACGGCATAAAAGATCCACGAGGGCACCGGCCACTGAGATTGCCAAGTCTCGCCGCCGTCCGTGGTCCGGAGGATAGCGCCGTGGTCTCCCACTACAGTCCCAGTGTTGGCATCGGTGAACGAGACGCTATTAAAGTTCCACCCAAGCGCCGGCCATTGCGAGGTCCAGCTCCGGCCGCCGTTCGTGGTCCGGAGAATTGTCCCGTGACTTCCCACCGCGGTACCTGTGTTGGAGTCTTGGAAAGAGACGCCGTAGATGCTCGTGCCAATGGACTGCTGGCTCCATGTCGCCGCCGCGTCGGTTGTCCGGACGATCACGCCACCACCCACCACAGTTCCGATTTCGCCGTTGGTGAACGCCACGCCGAAAAAGAAGTTGGTACTGTCGCCAAGTTGCGGATTCCAATTTGCACCGCCATCGGCCGTCCGGAGAATTGTGCCGTTCGATCCCACCACGAATCCGGTGTTCCGATCGGTGAAGGCCACGCCGTAGTAGGTGATCGAGTCATTGGTAATCTGCTCGCTCCAGGTATCTCCGCCATCCGTGGTGCGAAGGATAATTCCGAATCCTACCGCTAATGCCGTATTGGCGCCGGCAAAAGTGACGGCATTGAGAATCTTGGAAGACGGCGACTGAACCGACCAGTGCGCGCCGCCATCCCTTGTGCGCAGCATCGTTCCCAATTCTCCCACCGCGATCCCATTGTTCGAGTCGAAGAAGGAGATCGCCCGAAGGTTGGCGCCTGTGCCGCTGGATTGCTCTACCCAATTCCTGCCGCCGTCGGTGGTTCGCAGGATTCTGCCCTGGTCCGCCACGACGGTTCCGGTATTGGCGTCCGTGAAATAGACTCCATAGAAGTTCCATGACGATACTGACCATTGAGGGGTCCAGGTATCGCCGCCGTCGGTGGTTCGCATTATTGTGCCGCCTGGGCCCACCACGGTTCCGGTGTTCGCGTCGGTAAAAGACACGCTGATCAGGCCATTATTGGTTCCGCTATATTGTTGTTTCCAAGTGGCGCCGCCATCCGTGCTTCGCAAAATCCTTCCCGACTGCCCGACAGCCACGATCGTATTGGCGTCGGGGGCCGATACGGCATAAAGAGAGGACTCCGGCAGCAGCGGCACTTGCCATGCCCAACCCGGGCCCGCGGCTTGCGATGTCGCGGTTCCAACCAAAATAGCGAAGAACGGAATTGTGATCCTTGGCATATTCACCTCCAATATTTACAGCGAATTTAGAAACGCAACCAGGTCCGATTTCTCCTGCGCGGTAAACCCTATGCTGAAACGTGAATCGTAAAAATTTACGACGTCCATCAAAGACTGCGCACTTCCGTTATGGAAGTACGGTGCGCGTGCGGCAAGGCCGCGCAGAACGGGACTCTTAAACTTACTCACATCGGCAAACTTACCCGTGACGAGGGCGCGCCCCGGGTCCGTGGTATCGACGCATTGCTCGAGCGCGGGCTTTTTGCAGATAGTGATGACCGGCAGATAGCTGGTATCCAACCTATTGAACCGACCCCCCAGTGGGTCCGCGACGCCGATGTTCATTGGCACCGAGAGCGAGTGATTGCCCAGATTGGGAGTGTTGTGGCAAAGCCCACATGTGGAAATAAAAGGGTCGGGTATCTTAGTGCCGTTGGAGAACGTATTGTCATTTAGCCCGTCTACTCCCCAGACGGTGAACATCTTGGTATTGAAGATGACTTGTCCGCGGTAGATCGCCTGCCGATTGGAGTCCGTCGTGGTTCGCCAAGCGTCGAATACGTTGAAGATTGTGCCATTGAAACTGAAGGGGAGGGGATTAGCGGGATCCAGTCCCACCGGATCGTTAATCCCCACGTGGAACGGCTCCCAAACAAGCGCCTCCGGCCCTCCCTTGGCTCCTTCAGCGCTCAGAATTCCTGCAGCATCGTCCTCGGCTTGGGCCGTGGATAATGCCAACTCGAAATTAACGATCTGATCCAGTTGATCGGCTGTGGGCGCCGCAAGAGCCTGGGCGTGGCCGAGCGTCGCATTGACCGTTTGGTGCGCGAGGCCGGCCAATAAAGACCACGGGTAAGTGGCGGAAGTTACTGGCGCCGTGGCAGTCTGCGGCGAAGATTCCCGCCCATCCCACATCACGGCGCTCAGAAATCTCAGATTGGTTGCCGGAAGCGGGCGGCGGTAAAGGGAGAGCGGGGCAGTTTCTCCGCATCCATACGGATTCTGGACGCTTACCACTTCAAAATCCCGATTTGCGGGCCCGGCCAGAGCGACGCGAATCAATCCCCTGGTCCGTAGAAGGCTATAAGCCCCGGCACGGCCGGCCAGCGTGGACACATCGATGTCGTGATCGCAATTCGAACCGTCGTTGGGGAGGAAGATCGGGTCCAGACCGTCCGAGTCGTCGAATCTGTTCTGCACGTGCGCCGCGGAGATGCTCATGGCATCACTGGGCTGATGACAGGTCGCGCAGTTGCGGCGGTTTGTCCCGAGGTTTTGGAAGAACGCGCTGTTTAAATCGATATCGCCGTTTTGATTAAACGTCCGGACCGTGCCTGCGGGGTTACGAAAACCGGCCAGATTCGGTATTACGGATTGGCTCTGCTGGGCAGGCAAGAAAGTGGCCAGGGCAACAAAGACTGCCCCGCAGGTCGCCCCGTTCCGGATCTGATAGGTAACACTCGATTGCTCCATGTTGGCCTCCGGCGCAGGATCACCGACGCGATTGTGACCCGTTACTCCTGCGGTCGAGGTAGTTCCATGCCACGGGACTGCGCCGGCCGCCGATCAACACCTTGCCGTTCGTGAGCAAGGTTGCGGTGTGCCCGTTCCGCGCCGTGGTCATATTGGCGGTCGCGGTGAACGCGCCCGCCGATTGCGCCAGCACATTTGGAGTGTGGCCGGCCAATAACAGTAGCCCAAGAGCAAAACCGGTTGTCACAGGATCTCCTTTTTATTAGGCTCGAGACCTTTCAAGCTAGGCGTAGTATAGGCGCTAAAGCCGGCGGATATCGTGAATTTGCGGTGCCCGCCCGGTAAAATGTTGGTAAGCTGATAGGCACGGCTGGCCGTGACAGAATTTCAGCCATTTCGGCTCGATAGCGAGAACCAGTGTTTGTGGCGCGGCGCCGAGAGACTTACCCTTACCCCGAAAGCCTTCGTCATGTTGGAGTACCTTGTAGAGCGGGCAGGGCGTCTCGTAACCCACCACGAACTTCTGAAGGCACTCTGGCGGGACTCGTTCGTTCAGCCGGACGTATTGAAGGCCCACATTCTTGATATTCGCCACGTGCTCGGCGATGACGCCAAGGCCCCGAAATTCATCGAGACGCAGCCGCGGCGAGGGTATCGATTCATTGCCAGTGTCCAGAACGCCGGGGCCGCGAAACTGGAGCCAAGACCTGCTCCGGCCGCCTCAATCGCCGTGCTTCCGTTCGCCAATCTGGGCG
The DNA here is from genome assembly GCA_041490325.1 of Bryobacteraceae bacterium. GTDB lineage: Bacteria > Acidobacteriota > Terriglobia > Bryobacterales > Bryobacteraceae > Palsa-89. The sequence continues at coordinate 17,531 of JBGPSX010000005.1, forward strand.
GCGACAAAGAGAACGAGTATTTCGGTGATGGGCTGGCGGAAGACATTATCAACGACCTCACAAAGATCCCGGGGCTTAGAGTGATCGCCCGTACTTCCGCGTTCGCGTTCAAGAGCCGCCCCCAGGATATCCGCCGCATCGCGGAGGTGCTCGGCGTATCCAACGTTTTAGAAGGCAGTTTCCGCAATTCCGGGAATCGCGTGCGCGTGACGGCGCAACTGATCTCCGCGGCGGACGGCAGTCACTTCTGGTCCGGCCGCTTTGACCGGGACTTGAGTGACATTTTGACGATTCAGGATGAGATCGCACAATCGATCGCGAACGCGCTGCAAACCCAACTTCGGGGGCCCGGCGAACGGCGCCCAGCCAGTCCAGAGGCTTATCAGGCGTACCTGGAAGGCCGCTACTACGTACAGCAAGTGACGCCCCAAGGAATTGCGCGCGCGCTGGATTGTTATCGGCGGGCCATCCGGCTGGATCCGGGATATGCGCTTCCCCATTCTGGCTTGGCTTTGCAAGCCTATTATCAAGTGCTTTACCTCGCTCAGCGCCCACGCGAGTTGGTTCCGGCCGCGCTTGCCTCGCTCGGCCGGGCTTTGCAATTGGATCCCGGATCAGCCCAGTCTCATGTAGTGCGCGGAGTCTTCTCCGCATTTTACGAGTACAACTGGGAGGCGGCAGAGGAGCACTTCGTGAAGGCTCTCGAAATGGATCCCGCGTCTCCGATGGTCCGGCTGGGCCGCGCGCTTTGGTTCCTATTGCCAACTCTGCGCCTCGAGGAAGCTCTGGATGAGATAAAGCGGGCCGTCGCTCTGGATCCTTTGAGCCCCGCGGTCCGAACCGGAGAGCTTTGGGTCCTGCATGCGATGAAGAAACAAGAGGCGGCGGATCGGGCGCGGACGTTAATCCAACTGTTCCCCTCATTGCCGATTTGCAGGTTTGCCTCGGGCCTCGCTCTGCTGCGTGGCGACTTGACTGAAGAAGCCGTGATTACACTCGAAGAGGGCCTCAAGATCGTTCCTGGCGACGTGTTCTTGCTGGGAGCTCTGGCATTGGCTCGCGCTCGTCAGGGACGCGTTCAGGACGCTCAACAGATCCGGGCCGGTCTGGAGGAACGAGCTGGGGCGGGATACATTCCTTTTCTTTCGCGGGCTTATTGCGCGGAAGCCTGTGGCGACCTGGACTTCACCTATAAGTTACTGGACCAAGCCATGGACGAACGCGAGCCTCTCGCAGTGATAACTCTTGCGGATCGGCGTACCGATCTGCGGTCGCATCCCTGTTATCAGTCGTTAGTGCGCAAAATGAATCTGGCATGATTTGATGTCGGACACCGCCGGCGCACGTGCTGCGGTGCGCCCTGGCGGCTCGAAGCCCTCGAAACATTCTTTACACGCTCGAATGAGCAAGGGGTTGACTTGTTCACTTGGCTGTAACGCCCATCTCGCGGAAGTGAAGCCCGCCCCAACTTTCCGGAAGTCCGGTTGGAGGGAACTTCCGTGCTTCCTGGAACGCCGTTTCTGGATCACTTATCAGAGATGCCCCCTACGCGTCCATATGGATATCGCCGATGAAGCAGAAGAGTGGCATGCGCGTCGAATTAATCATTTGAGACAACCGGACACGCAAGGCGCGACATTCATCACTACCGTTGCAGCGGCGCCGTCGTAGCCGTCGCGGACTCGCCGGACCTTGAGCGAGTCCTCAGCGCGGGGAGTGGCCGTAACCTGCAGTTTGGCTTCCGAGTCCGGTTCTAGGATTATAGAGAAGGCGCGGGCTTAGGCCCGACTCGCACGAGCCGGTCAATTCTGGATCGCGCTCATAGGAACGGAGTGCTCGATGAAGAGGATCTTTGCAACCGCAATGTGGATAGCAGCCGTGATGGTTACCGGCGGATGGGGAGTTCGCGGGCACATGACGGCCAATCGAGCCGCCGTGGACGGGATTCCCGCCGACGGCCCCGTCTTCCTGAGGGAGTTTCGCGAGTGGATTGGCGCGACGGGCCCGCTGCCCGACGCATGGCGCCTAACACCGGAGCCGTACTCGAAAATCTTCGAGGATCCCAATCACGGCTGGTTCAAAGAGCAGTTCGCGTTTATGCTGGAGATTCCGCGTAACCGCTATGAGTTTGTGATCCGGTTGTATGACCAATATCTCAAGTTGAAGGGTACCGACAAAGAGAACGCGCAACTGACCAATGTTCGCTGGACCGGTACGCTGCCTTACGCGGCGATGGAGAACTACGACCGTATGAAGTCTGCCATGCGCGCCTATCGCGCCGCTCCAGAGGGCAGCGTGGAGCGCCGCTATTTTGCGCAGGACATCGCGTTTTACATGGGCTGGATGGGGCACTACACCGCGGACGGCGCACAGCCACTGCACGACACGATTCATCATGATGGCTGGCTGGGGCCGAATCCTAAGGACTATACGCGTGACCCACGCGTGCACGGGCGCTTTGAGACGCAGTTCGTCGATCTCATCGAGCTGAAAGAGAGCGACCTTACGCCGCAGGTGAGCGCGCCGCAGGTTCTGGCCGATCCCTTCGCGGCCATCGTTGCGCATCTGGACGACGCCTATTCGCATGTAGAAGAGGTTTACCAGTTGGATAAGCGCGGGGCGTTCGTTCAGAAAGACGACAAGCAGGCGCGTGATCTAGTGATTCGGCAGTTGGCTCGCGCGGGCTCGCTGCTGCGCGACTTGACCTACACTGCCTGGATGGAAAGCGCGAAGCCGCTGCAGCAGGTTGGCAGCCCGAATAGCCCCGCTATTAGCACCAATGCAATTTCGCCGATGAATCCGGCCTACAATCCGGAAACCGGTACGGCGCCACCGAAGGGTCCGGCGGTACCGAACAAAAGATAAGAGCACATGAAAGAACTTCTTCTTCCTCATGCTTACCGGCCTCGACGTCTGGGATACGAGTGAGTCTTAATACCGCTGAGCAGGCCAAGAAAGCTGCACGCGGTTCGACTCCCAGGCTGGTCCCGCCACTGCCTTGATCATGTTCTCGTAGCGCGGCTCTTTGTAGACTATCGCGGCGCGGCGCAGCATTACGGCCAATTCAATGCGCATTCCCGCTGTCACCTCGCTGTCGATTTGCTGATGCGGCCAGGGCTTGGAGGCGTGTATCGGCGGCGTGTTGGCCAACAGGGCTTGGTTTACCTTTGCTCGGCGGCCGTAGGGCCATTGGAGCCTGGCGCGGGCCAATCCACTGGCTGTCACAACGAAGCATCGTCCTCGAATACACGTTTGTGGATGGTCTCGGAGGGCCAACGATCTGGACGGAGTCTAGTTGCGTTAAACGGACTCTTATCCTTACCGAACCACCGTCCGGAGTAGCGCGCTCAGCCCGTTCCATAGAATCTGGACTCCGATGCAGACCAGGATGAACGACGACAAACGGATCATGATGTTCATGGCAGAATCGCCGAGCGTGCGCCCAATCCGCTCCGCGAACCGGTAACTCAAATAGATGGCCGCCGAAATCAGAGCCGAGCCGAGCAGCATGCCTCCGATGAGAGGCCAGTGCCACTCCGAGCCTTCGGGCCGATTGGCGCCGACCGTGATCGCGACCGAGATGGAGCCCGGCCCGACAGTCAGGGGCAGCGTTAAAGGATAGAATGCCTGGCGGGAATAATTGTCCTCGCTGCATTCCCGGCGGGCGGCGCTTTCGCCAGTCACGTCATCATTGGGCTGGCGCAGAAGTGCCCAGCCGGTTGAGATCACCACCAGCCCACCGCCCACCTGAACCACCGGCAGTGAGATCCCGAAAAATGCCAGAATGTGGGTGCCAACGAAAATGGAAGTCAAGATCAGAATTAGGCCGTTCAGAGCGATCATCCGGGCTAGCGCGGTTCGTTGCTGGGCGGTGAGACCGCGAGTTAGCGAGAGGAAGATGGGCGTATTGCCGATTGGGTTGACGATGGGAAACAGTGCGCCGACAACCAGAAATGTGTACTTTGCGAGATCGCTCAGCGGGCCCGGCAGCATGGTTCTCTCTACGTTAGCTCGGATCACCGAGACACCACACATCCAAGAGCAGTAGTATGAGGGCAACTCAATCCGCTGAGATTGCGACGTAACCAATCGCTAGAAATCCGCTCGGCGTCGTTGGTGGCGCTCCGGAAATGAGTGACCATGGTTAACAGTTTTCTCGATGGCTCGTCTTCATTCGTTCAGGAGGAGAAATGAAAACCCATCGAGTTCTGATCGCTCTCACGGTAGTGAATCTCGCACTGCTCGTGCTTTCATTGGTTCGGCCGCACTCGGTTGATGCGCAAAGCGCGGCACAGGTGTTGCGCGGCCGTGCGCTTGAGATCGTCGACGAGCATGGGAAAGTCCGTGCAAGCATTACGGTGTTTCCGGCCGATCCCAACGTCAAGATGCCGGATGGCACGAAGGGATATCCGGAAACGGTGCTGCTCCGGCTGATTAATTCGAAGGGCCGTCCGAATGTGAAGCTGCAAGCCAGCGAAGATGGGTCGGGCTTGGGTTTGGGGGGCGACTTAGATCCGACCTACATGCAGTTCCTGGCAAGAGGCACTGACACATCGTTAAAATTTACCAACAAGGACGGGCGTGAGAAGGTGATCAAGCCCTAGAATGCCGGCGCTGTTTTGTCGGGACTGGTCCGGATTCCAACGCTTCTGCAAGGCTGTCGCCAGGCGCGTTCATTTGATGAATTCATTCGAGTTGATTAATCGAGAGGCGGGGTTGATCACTGAGAGCGGCACTCACAAGCGACTTCCTTTTCGTGCACCCACACTATCAGCTTTCAATGAACGAAACGACTGCGAGCCTGGCCGCGATGTACGCTGCCGGCGCTCTGGTGGGCCGCGCCGTCATTTACTGGAACGAAAAGCGCGGACATCCAGGTTGAGGGAAAAGCGGTTTATTGAGCAGGTCGCCGCGCGCAGTCAGCCGACGTAGGATTCAGACTCACCAGCACTGGTAGAATAGTGCTTTCCTGAGTCTCCTCGTGAAGTATCGCTCAATCGCTATTATTGTGGGCATTTCCGGAATGGTTGCTCTGGCGCAGGCGCCCAAGCCGGATGTGGATGATAAGCAGGCCGAGCGGGAAGAATGGTTCTACGGCCAGCGCGCTTATCCGCTCGGCCGAATTCCGGCCGGCGCTCGACTGAATGCCATCGCGGCCATTTCGCGCCTGGATCGGGCTGCGCGCCTGCGTAGACAGTCCAACGGACTGAGCGGAAGACTGGCGAACGCTCTCGACTCCACTACCTGGACATCCATCGGGCCCAAGCCGACCGATCTTGGATCCACTCGCGTCACGGCCGGACGTGTCAATGCCATTGCCATCGATCCGCGCGACAACAACACGGTCTACATCGGAGCGGCTGAAGGCGGCGTGTGGAAGACCACAGATGGAGGAGCGAACTGGCGGCCGCTCACGGACGATCAACCGTCGCTCGCGATGGGCGCGCTGGCGATCGATCCGGCGAATCCCGATACCGTTTATGCGGGCACCGGCGAGGAGAACTTCGCGCTGGACAGTTACTACGGCGCGGGAATTCTAAAATCCACGGACGCCGGCGCTACCTGGACCAATTTTGTGGGCCCGTTCCTGCGGGATCGAATCAGCGCGCTGGCGATTCATCCTTCCGTCAGCGCCGTTCTTCTGTGTTCGAGCCAGACCGGAATCTGGCGATCCGAGGACGCCGGAGTGAGCTGGACGCGCGTGCTGACCGGAGTGGGGACAGCGGTGTTGTTCGATCCAACGGACGGCAACATCGCCTACGCGGCGATTGGCGCCATCGCTGGAAACGCGTTGAACGGGGTCTACCGTTCCACCGACGCTGGTCTAACTTTCCAGCTCAGTCCGGGTTCGGGAGCGAATTCCCTGCCTCGCGCCAACGTCGGACGGATCAACCTGACGCTGGCGCCTTCCACTCCCACTACGCTCTATGCGGCCATAGAAAGCACCTCAGCGAACAACCTTCTCGGGATTTTCAAGACCACGGATGGCGCAGGCACTTGGAATACAACCAACGCGCCGGATGTTTGTCCGTCGCCGGTTCAGCAATGTTGGTATGACTTAACGATTCGAGTACATCCCAAGGATCCAGACATCGTCTTCGCGGCTGGTTCCCTGGTGGCGATTCGAACTCAGAATGGCGGCCAGACCTGGTCATCGCTGCCCTTCACCGGCGCGGATCGAGTTGCCATACACGTCGACTGGCACAACCTTGAGTTCACGCCCGATGGAAACAAGCTTTTCATCGCGAATGACGGCGGCGTGTATAGCACGACCGACATTACCAGCAATCAGATCCGCTGGGCACAGCTCAACGATACTCTCGCGCTCACCCAGTTCTATCCCGGCCTCTCGATCCATCCGACGGATCCCACCATCGCGCTGGGTGGCGCGCAGGACAACGGCACGCAAATGTTCAAAGGCAGTCCGAGTTGGACGAATGTAACGTGCGGGGACGGCGGCTATACCGCGTTCGATGCGCTGCTGCCAACCATTGCCTACGCCGGATGCCAGTTCATTCAGATTCTACGCACGGCGAACAACGGCGCAAGTTGGTCGCTGAGCGAATACGGGATCAATCAGGACGATCGCGTGAACTTCATCCCGCCCTTAGTGATGGATCCGTCGAATTCCGAGACGCTCTACTTCGGCACGTATCGCGTGTGGCAATCGCGGGATGGCGGCGGCAAGTGGGCGCCCATCTCGCCCGACATCACGGGCCGCAGCACGGCCACGATTCGAGCGATCGGCGTGGCGCCGAACGACGGCAATACGGTGTATGCGGGCTCTACCGATATTCCGCGAATTTCGACCGTCCTGGCGAACACTCGAATTCAGGTGACAAACAATGCTCGGGATGTGGGTGGCGCCACCTGGACCAATCGAAGCAGCGGCCTTCCGGCGAGAGTGGTGACGCAGATCACCCTTGACCCAATCGATCCCGCCACTGCTTATGCGACATTCTCGGCTTTCGCTTCCAGCACCGAAACACTGGGGCACGTGTTCAAGACAACTAGCGGCGGGGCAAGGTGGTTGGACATCAGTGGCGATCTTCCCAACATTCCGGTGGCCGACTTAGTGGTGGATCCGGATATTCCGGATACGCTGTACATCGCCACAGACGCGGGCGTAATGGTGACGACCGATGGCGGAGCGAGCTGGTCGAGCCTGGGCGCCGGGCTTCCTCGCGTCGTGGTCCACGCTCTGGTTTTGCATCGGCCGTCACGAACTCTGAGAGCGGCGACGCACGGGCGCAGCATGTGGGACATTCAAGTGCCGCTGGCGTCGGCTCCGATGCAGCCGTCGATCGAATCGTTGTCACCAAGCACGGCGAATGCTGGCGGATCCGATTTCACGCTGGCAGCCGCGGGCTCGAACTTCGGAGCAGGCACGGTGCTGCGGTGGAACGGGTCGAACCGGCCGACTACTGTGGTCGATACGGCTCATTTGACGGCCCGGATCAGCGCCGCCGATATCGCACAAGTGGGCCGCGTAGGCATCGATGTGTTCAAAAACTCGCGGGGCGGCGGAGCGTCGGGCGCCAAGCTGTTCACGGTGGGTCCCGCGCCCGTGGCTGTAGGAGCATCGAACTCCGCCAGCGGCATCGGGTTGTCGCCGCGCA